>JBGQGU010000499.1:0-3005 GCA_041497655.1 Gammaproteobacteria bacterium | reverse complement strand
CAGGGCTGACCACGAGGATTCGGGACGCGGCATCGAAGTCACTTGCCCCGAGCCGCATTTATTCCACTTTCAGCCCTGCTTCCTTGATGATCTTGCCGTAGCGCTCGTATTCGCGCCGCACGAATCGTCCGAACTCGTCGGACGAGTTGGGCGCGGGGTCAGCGCCGACGTTGAGCAGCTGCTGGCGAACGTCGGAGCTGTTGACGGCCTGCACCGTGGCGGCGTGGAGGCGTTCCACGATCGCCTTCGGCGTGCCCTTTGGCGCCATCAGCCCGAACCATCCCACCACCACGTAATCGGGAATCCCGGATTCGACCACCGTCGGCACGTTGGGAAACGCATTTGAGCGTGCGGCGCCGCTCACCGCGAGTGCCTTCAGCCGGCCAGCCTTGACGTGCGCGGCCGTCGCCGGCATCGGGCCGAAGTTGAACGAGGCCTCGTTGGCCAGCACCGCGGCAATCGCCGGCGCGCCGCCCTTGTAGGGCACGTGCAGGATCTTGATGCCGGCCGCCCTGGCAAAAAGCAGGCCTGCGAAATGGCTCGCCGATCCCGGGCCGGCGCTGGCGTAATTGATCGCGCCGGGCCTGGACTTGGCGAGCGCGACCAGCTCCTTGACCGTGTTGGGCGGAAAAGCGGGATTGGCATTGAGCAGGTTCTGCACCTCGGCAAAGTTCGCGATCGGCGCGAAATCGCGCAGCACGTCGTACGAGAGCTTGCTGTAGATGTGCGGCGCGACCGTGACCGTGGACTGCGACGCCGCGAAGAGCGTGTAGCCGTCGGGCACGGCCCTGGCGGCCATCTCGGTGCCGATGGTGCCGCCCGCGCCGCCGCGGTTGTCCACCACCATCTGTTGCCCGAGGATCTCGCCGATCTTGTGCGCGACGATGCGGCCGATCACGTCGTTCGCGCCGCCGGCAGGGTTAGGCGAGATCAGCCGGATCGGGCGCTGCGGGTATCGCTGTGCCGCTGCGGACATCGCCATGCCTGTCAGCGCGGCGCACAGCAATACCAACGATGAACGATGAATGATGAATGATGAACGGCTCACAGGATTATCACGCGTCGAATCACGGTTTTTGTGGAAAGGCCTTGCCGTAGAGCTCGAGGTCCACGTACTTCATCGGGTCGGTCAGATTCATGGGCGGGGTGCTGAACTTGTTGCGCAACTCGAGCACCTTGCGCAGCCCCTCGATGTTGAGCGCGAGATTCCGGTAAAGCCCCTCCTTCGGGTCGACGAGGGCTTCGTAGGTCGGGCGCGCGAGAGCGGGTGTCATTCCGCGGTCGTGGGCGACCAGCAGCGCTTCGGTGATCTCGCGGTTCTTCGGATCGAACAGCCATTCCATCGCGTCCCCGTAGGCGCGCATCAAACCGATCACCGCGGCCTCGTTCTTCGCGATCCACCCGCGCTGGGCAATCACCGCGTGTCCCTGGTAGCGGCCAAGTATCTGCGAAGCTGATCCGAGGCGCGTGAAGCCGCGTTCCACCGCCTGCAAGTCGAAAGGCGTGTTCAGCAGCGCCGCAGCCTGCTTGCCTTCGATCAGCGCCCGGAGCCGCGGAGGGCCGCCACCGGTGCGCACGTAGGTGACGTCGGCGTCGGTCAACCCGGCGCGTGCGATCATCTCGCGCAGGACGAACGCGAAGCCGGTGGTCGGGGCGTCCACCGCAAGCTGCTTGCCGCGCAAATCGGCGATCGTCTTAACATCCGGCGCGGCGATGAGGTGCAGCAAGCCGGAATTCAAGCCCATGAACGCGACGAGGTCCGGCGTGCCCGTAAATTTCCCGTCTCCCCGGCCTTCCTGGTACGCGACCAGGTTGTCGATCCCGAGAACGCCGACATCGTAGTTGCCGTCAATCAGGTTCGTCATGAGGAAAGTCGAACTGGGTGTGAAGGTCAGCTTGATGGCGACGCCGTGTTTGGCGAAAAAGCCCTGGCGCTCGGCGACCCAGGCCGGCAGATTGACGCCGCCCGCGAAGGCAATGACGTTGATCGTCGTGAGCGGCTTCGCCGCCGCCGGCGCCTGGGCCGCGGCCGGCGGCGAGGCAAGGAGGGCAAGAATCAGGAGCGCGCGGTAGAGATACATGGTGGACCTCCCTCGATCATCATCCATAGATCATTATAATTGACAGCGCTTCCGCGGCGCTTGTATAGTCGCCGCGCTTATTGCAGCGCGCCGCGGCGCCCTGTTCCCGCAAGCCCATCACGGAGGAACGCATGTCCAAGCTCACATTGCAGCAGGCCAATACCATCATCGCGAAAGCCTTCGCCAAGGCGCGCGAGATGAAGATCAAGCCGCTCGGTGTCGTCGTGCTCGACGATTCCGGCAACATCAAGTCGGCGCAGCGCGAGGACGGCGCGAGCATGTTCCGCCTCGACATCGCGAAGGGCAAGGCGTGGGCGTCGGTGGCGATGGGCGCCTCGAGCCGGGCGCTCTTCAAGCGCGCCAAGGACAACCCCAATTTCTTCATCACGCTCGCGGCGACCGCCGGCGGCAAGTTCCTGCCGCAGACCGGCGCCGCGTTGATCAAGGACAAGGATGGCACGATCATCGGCGCGGCCGGCGCAAGCGGCGGCACCGGGGAAGAAGACGAAGCCTGCTGCGTCGCCGGCATCGAAGCGGCGGGCCTCACGGCCGATGCCTCTGCTTGAGGCAGCGATCAGCTATCAGCTGTCAGACAATTACGTGACCCTGATTCATGCTGAAAGCTGACTGCTGACGGCTGACAGCTTACTTGGCCAGTCCAAGCTCAGTAAGAATGCCCTTCATCACCTCGTTCTCCCGATCGAGGTGCTGGCGGGTCTCCGCGCTGAGCAGGTAGTCCGCGTTCCAGAACTGGGACTCGGTGTCCTTTTTCCAGCATTTCATCGTATACACGAACCGCTGCGATGTCACCACGCCGCGGATTGACGACGACCGGTTCGCTATCTATGCTTCGCGGACATTTCCAATGGCAGGGATACGCGCATGAGCTCGGCAGAGAAGACCCGGAAGCAGACCAAGACCGTG
>JBGQGU010000498.1:0-3007 GCA_041497655.1 Gammaproteobacteria bacterium | reverse complement strand
GCCCGGCCCGGCCAGCTTACCTTTGGCGCGGCCTCGGGCGGCACGCCGCACCTGGCGGGCGAGCTGTTCAAGCTCACGGCCAAGGTGGACATGCTGTTCGTGCCATACAAGGGCGAAGGCCCGGCCATCGCCGACGCGATGGGGGGCCAGATCTCGCTGGTGTTCTCGAACCTCCCGGTCGCCCTGCCGCAGGCGCGGGGCGGCAAGCTGCGCGGGATCGCGGTCACCAGCGCGCAGCGCGTGCCCACGGCGCCGGACATTCCGACCGTGGCGGAATCGGGATTGCCGGGGTTCGAGGCGTTCACCTGGTTCGGCTTTTTCGCTCCCGGCGCGACCCCGCGCGAGATCATCGTGAAGCTCAATGCCGATTCGGTGAGCGCGCTCAACCTGCCGGACGTGAAGGAGAGGATGGCCGCGCAGGGCCTGTTCGTGACCGCAAATGCGCCGGACCCGTTCGGGGAATTCGTGAGGAAGGAAATCCAGCGCTGGGCGAAGATCGTGAAGGACGCCGGCATTAAGCCCCAGTAAATAGACAGGATTAACAGGATTTACAGGATTCAATCGATAAACAAGAACAAAACCGTATTCTAAATTTGGTGCTGGTTTCGTCTTGTTAATCTTGTAAATCCTGTCCATTTATTATTGACTTTGGTTTTTGTCCTGTCTATTCGTGCCTACTGAAATCCGCATCCTGTCCGCCACCGGCATCCTCGGCTCCGGCTTCAGCGAGGAGACGCTCAAGCGCGCGATGGCGCTCAAACCCGATTTCATCGGCGCCGACTCGGGCTCGACCGACCCCGGCCCCTACTATCTCGGCTCAGGCGAGACGCTGTTCTCCGACTCCGCCTACAAGCGCGACCTGCGCCTGATCCTGATCGCCGCGCGCGCGGCGAAGATCCCGGCCATCATCGGCTCGGCCTGCACCGCGGGCACCGACGGGCAACTCGAGCGCCTGGCGGGGATCGCGCGCGCAATCGCGCGCGAGGAGAAGCTCTTTTTCAAGCTCGCCACGATCGCGAGCGAGCAGGACAAAAGCTATCTCAAGAGGAAGTTGCGAGAGGGAAAGATCCAACCCCTGGCCAACGCCCCCAGGCTCGACGAGGGCGTGATCGACCGCAGCGCTCACATCGTCGGCATGTGCGGGATCGAACCGTACATGGAGGCGCTGCAGAACGGCGCGGACGTCATCCTCGCCGGCCGCTCGAGCGACACCTCCATTTTCTCAGCGCTGCCGGTGATGAGGGGCTTCAACCCGGCGACGGTATGGCACATGGCCAAGATCCTGGAGTGCGGCGCGGCGTGCGTCGTGCTGCGCAAGTACCCCGACTGCATGTTCGCGACGGTCGCGAACGACCACTTCGTCGTCGAGCCGCCGAACCCCGACTACCGCTGCGACCCGGTGAGCGTCGCGTCGCACAACCTGTACGAGAACTCCACGCCCTACGAACTGGTCGAGCCTTCTGGCGTGCTCAATACCCTTCACGCGAAATACGAAGCGGTGTCCGACCGAGCGGTGCGGGTGTCGGGCAGCACTTTCAAGCCGGCGGAGCGCTACACCATCAAGCTCGAGGGCGCGGAGCTCGCCGGCTACCAGAGCCTGATCGTCGGGAGCGTGCGCGACCCGGTGATCCTGCGCCAGTTCGATTCGTGGCTGGACGGGCTCGTGAAGGCGGCGAAGGAGCGCATCCGCGCGGTGTTCGGACAGGAAATCGAGCGCCGCTACCGGTTCGACGTGCGGGTGTTCGGACGAAACGCGGCCATGGGCCGGCTCGAGCCCGAATCCCGTATCGGGCACGAAGTCGGGCTGCTGTTCCAGGTGACGGCGGAAACGCAGGAGCTGGCGACCGCCTTGACGAAATCGGTCGGGCACATCGCGGTGCACTACCCGGTGCCGGAGTGGAGCGGGCTCATCACCTCGATCGCCTACCCCTACTCGCCGCCCGAGATCACGCGCGGGGCCACCTATCGCTTCAACATGAATCACGTGGTGGAGCCTGCGTCGCCCCTGGAAATGTTCCGCATCGGCTACGAGAAAATATGAACCAGCAATCAGCTATCAGCCGTCAGCTATCAGCCAGGGTCGTAAACTGGTTTAAGCTGACCACTGAACGCTGAAAGCTGATGGCTAGCATGAAGCTCTGGCAGGTCGCGAAGCTGATCCGCAGCAAGAACTCGGGCCCGTTCGAGCTGACCTTCGACGTGATCTTCAAGGACCGCGCGACTTACGAGAAGGTGCGCGACGCAAAGGTCATCAACGCGCAATGGTTCGCCAGGACCTACCAGCTGAGCCCGGACGCGGTAGCCGTGATCCACTACGACGCGGCGAACGCGATCAAGGTCACCATCCCGCGCCCGGTGATTTCCGGCGACGTGGACGACACCGATGTGTTCGGGGGCCAGCAGTACGGACCTCTCGTTGACCTCGAGGTCCCCGAGGGATGAGGGATGAGGGATGAATCAGTTTGCAGTGGGCAGTTTGCAGCGAGGAGTTTGCAGTGGGCAGTTTGCAGTTTGCAGCGCTGCCAACTGACGGCTGACGGCTGCCAACTGGGTTTGGGCTGCCAACTGACGGCTGCCAACTGACGGCTAACGATTGCCGACTGACGGCTGCCAACTGTCTACTTTCTTCGTTAGCTGTCACGGCTTCAACGGTTTGTAGCGGATCCGCCGCGGCTTCGCGCCTTCCTCGCCAAGGCGCCTTTTCTTGTCCGCCTCGTATTCCTGGTAGTTGCCGTTGAACAGCGCCACCTTCGAGTCGCCCTCGAACGCGAGGATGTTTGTTGCGATGCGGTCGAGAAACCAGCGGTCGTGCGAGATCACCAGCACGCTGCCGGCGAACTCCAGCAGCGCGTCCTCGAGCGCGCGCAGGGTCTCGACGTCGAGGTCGTTGGACGGCTCGTCGAGCAGCAGCACGTTGCCGCCGGAGAGCGTGGCCTTGGCGAGGTGCAGGCGGCCGCGCTCGCCGCCCGAGAGGCTGCCCACTTTCTTTCCCTGGTCGGTGCCCTTG
>JBGQGU010000497.1:0-3008 GCA_041497655.1 Gammaproteobacteria bacterium | reverse complement strand
TTCGAGGACGACGCTCCCCGCCGCAACCAGGAAAAAGGCGAGCGTCAGCGCAACCGGAAAGGACAGGCCGAAGCGGCTCAAGCCCGCGGTCAGGATGTAGCCGCCGGCCATCGCGAACACGCCGTGGGCGAGGTTGACGAAGCCCATCAGGCCCATGGTGATCGACAGGCCGACCGAGATCACGTAGAGGATCATCCCGTAGGCAACGCCATGAAAGGCGATGCTTACCAGTGACGACAGGAACGCTTCCATCCGCTGTATCTAGAGTGCGAACAAACAAAACCCCCGCGCACTTAGAAGTGCCGCGGGGGTTGTCGGCAGGTCGGTTCTGTTGTTGTCCGTGGGCCCTACTTCTTCTTGTTGAATTCCTTCCAGGGGTCCTTCAACGCCGTGGCGATCGTTTCGAGCTCGACGTTGGCGAGCTGACCGCCCACCCTGCGCACCTCGCGCAGGTACTCGTTCTGGACGATGTCGCGCGTGTCGGGGTCGATTGAGATCGGGCCGCGCGGGCTGTTCGGGTTCGTGTAGCGCTTGAGCAGCTCCATGGTCCGGTCCGGGTCGATTTTGCCCTTCTGCTCGCTGATCGCGTGGAAAATTGCATCCATCGCGTCCCAGGCGCCGACGGCCATGAAGCCCGGGTAGAGCTTCTCGCCGTATTCCTTCTTGTAGGCTGCGACGAACGCCTTGTTGGCCGGGCGGTCGGCCGCGGCTGAATAGTGGTGTGCGGTGATCACGCCGAGCGCCACGTCGCCCATGCCCTGCAGCTCTTCGTCGGTGGTGATGTCTCCGGGGCCGATGTACTTGATGCCGGCCTTGTCCAGGCCGAGATCGCCGTACGCCTTCATCATGGCGGTCGCCTGCCTGCCCGCGGGATTGAACGCGAACAGCGCGTCGGGCTTGGCGTCCTTGACGCGCTGCATGTACGGGACGAAATCAGGGTCCTTGAGCGGGATGCGCACGCTGCCGACGATCTCGCCGCCGCCTTCCTTGAATCCCCTGATGAATGCTTCCTCGGCTTCATGGCCTGGCGCGAAGTCGCTCACGGCGACATAGACGCGCTTGAACTTCTTCGCCGCCCACTGCCCAAGCGGATAGCAGGACTGCCAGAGAGTGAACGACACCCGCGCGAAATAGGGCGACAGGTACGGAACGGACACTCCCGCGGCGTTGGCGCTGATGAAGGGTACTTTGGCTTCCGCGGTGAGCGGTGCGATCGCCGCGGCATTGGGCGTCCAGACCACGCCGGTCAGGAACTGGACCTTGTCGCGCACGATCAGCTCCTGCGCGAGGCGCTTGGCGTTGTCGGGGTTCGGACCGGTGTCGTCGCGGACGATCAGCTCGATCTTGACGCCGGGCGGCAGCTTGTTGCCGTTCAGCTTGAGGTAGAGCTTGGTCCCCTTGTCGAGCTGGTCGCCCTGGGCGGCGCCCGGCCCGCTGTAGGTGCTCAGGAACCCGATCTTGATGGTTTGGGCAGGCACCGCAGCGGCCAGAAGCAACGCCGTGCCAGCCACCAGGATACTGATGCAGTGCTTGATTCGCATGGACTCCTCCCGTGTAATTCGTCCCCAAACAAAGATGACGCAGGAAATATCGTTACTAGAAGTGGTCTCAAAAATACTCCCTCGCCCCGCGGCAGTGGGGAGAGGGTTGGGGTGAGGGGCAAGAAACCGTCGATCTTCAAAGGGAAAAACGAATCCCCTATGCAGCCCCCTCACCCTATCCCTCTCCCCCAACTGGGGGAGAGGGGATTTTTGAGATGCGTTCTAGTTTATCGCGAAGTCCGGCAGCTGTGTTTGACGATTTGCAGCCGCCGCACATGGCGGCCTTGGCCCCGTCTAGGCCGCCGCTCGGACTTCAACCTCCATCCGCCCGACGCCTTGGATCTCGGCGGTAATCCGATCGCCGGGCTTCACCGGGCCCACGCCCTCGGGCGTGCCCGTCAGAAGCACGTCACCCGGGTGCAGCGTGTAGAAGGACGTCGCGAACTCGATCAGCTCGGGGATGCCCAGTATCAGGTCGCGCGTATTCGCCTGCTGGCGCAACTCGCCGTTCACTGCGAGCCGCAGGTCGAGTGCGGAGGGGTTGAGGATGGCATCGGCGGTCACGAACCAGGGACCGAGGACGGTGA
Source organism: Gammaproteobacteria bacterium (assembly GCA_041497655.1). Classification (GTDB taxonomy): domain Bacteria; phylum Pseudomonadota; class Gammaproteobacteria; order Burkholderiales; family SG8-41; genus SG8-41. Next base: position 880 of record JBGQGU010000497.1, on the reverse strand, counting down.
AGCTGTCCACGGACTTGCGCAGGCTGCGCTCTTCGGGCCCGCGCACCGTCATGTCGAGCCCGATGCAATAGCCCGCGATGTGCTCGAACGCCCTGGCGCGCGGGATGTCCCGTCCGGACTTGCCGATGATCGCCGCGAGCTCGACCTCGTGATCATTACGGCGGTCGAGGTGCCTCAGCGCGATCCCCTCGCCTGGGCCCACTAGCGAGCTCGTCGCCTTCAGGAACAAGCCCACCTTCTGGATTTCGGCGACCTGCTTCTGATGGTGGATCGCCGGATCTCCCCGTGCCTCTTCGAGGTGCTTCTTGTAATTCACCGGCGCGGCGAGGATTTTTCCCGGGTTGGCGATGGGGCTGAGGAGCTTGACGCCCGACAGCGGCTGGCGTGGCGCGCCGACGGCAATGGATTCAATGCGCGCGCGGACGGCCGGCAGGTTGGCGATGAGCGGATCGTAGCGCGGCAGGGGATACCCATGACGCGGCAGGACATCGAGCGCCGCGGTGACGTCCCGCACGGTGTCGCCCTCGACGAGTCCGAGGCGGTCGTTGTCAAACCGGCACAGCCGCATTTCTGGAACCTAACATCAGAACCGGCTCAAAAATAGCCACGGAATCACACGGAATGACACGGACAATAACCCGACCGCCTTAGAGTCCCCGTAGTTAATTAAGTGCACCTAACAGAATGACCGGCCCTGCTTTGCTCCCCTCCTTTTCAAGGAGGGGTAAATGCGACGCAGACGGGGTGGTTGCGGGGTCACCCGTCACTCCCACCACCCCGCCCGCTTGCGCGGGCACCCCTCCTCGGGCAGGAGGGGAATTCATTTTGTTAGGCGCTCTAAGAAATTCTGTGTGGTTCCGTGTGTTTCCGTGGCTAAAAC
>JBGQGU010000496.1:0-3013 GCA_041497655.1 Gammaproteobacteria bacterium | reverse complement strand
GACCTCACCGCAAAAGGGGCAAGGGAAGAGCATACCTGGACCCACCGGGCGTGCGAGGCGATCCGCACCTTGCCGGTTCCGGCGATTGCCCGCATCAACGGCTATTGTTTCGGCGCCGGCATGGAGATTGCCGCTTCCTGCGATATGCGCATCGGCATCACCACCGCCAGATTCGGCATGCCCGAGGTACGCTTCGGTATTCCTTCAGGCATGGAGGCCTGCCTGCTGCCCCAGTTGATCGGCTGGGGCAAGACCCGCGAGCTGGTCTATACCGGAGACGCCATCGACGCGGCCGAGGCCTACCGCTGTGGTTTCCTGGAACAGCTGGTCGAGCCCTTGGGGCTCAACGCCGGCGTCGAGCGCTGGATCTCCTCCATCCTTGCCGCGAGCCCGCGCGCAATCCGGCTGCAGAAGGAACTGGTGCGCGACTGGGAGCGCATGACGATCAAACAAGCCGTGCAGGCGGGAATTCGGGCCGGCGTCCGCGCGCGCCAGACGGATGAGCCGCGGCGACTCATGGCTGCGTTCCTCGAACGCAAGAAAAAGCGTGATTCGTGATTCGTGAATCGTGATTCGACCCGCACCACCCCGCTCGCTGCGCGAGCACCCCTCCTCCGTAAGGAGGGGAATGTCGCTCGAACTCTCTTCCTTTTCAAGGGTGAATCGGGGTACTCCCCTCCTGCCCGAGGAGGGGTGTCACGAAGTGACGGGGTGGTGGGAGTAAGCGTGCCCGCGCACATCCTAGCCGGCGAACGCCCGACGCGGTGCAGCGCGGCGGGCCGGGCGGGGTGGCGCGAAGCGCCGGGGTGTTTAGCACACGTTACCGGTCACTGATTCATGTATCTGCTAGAGCACGACGCCAAAGAACTCCTCGCCGCGCGCGGCATCGCCGTTCCGGCGGGTTGCCTCATAGAAAGCGTCGCGGCCACGCGCACCGCTTCGCTGCCCGCCGGGCCGTGGGTCGTGAAAGGACAGATCGCCGCCGGCGGGCGCGGCAAGGCGGGCATCATCCGCAAGGCCGCCAGCATCGCTGAACTCGAGGCGAGTGCGCGGCACATCATCGGCGCGAAGGTCAAAGGTCAGCGCGTCGCCACGGCACGCATCGAGCAGCAGGTGAGCGGCGCGCGCGAGGCGTACGTGGGATTCCTGCTCGACGCGGCGAGTGGCGGCGTGCGCGTTATTCTCTCCGCGAGCGGGGGTATGGACATCGAGCTCGTTCCGCGCGAACACATCCACAGCGAGCTGGCCCGACCCGATGCGCAATCACTCACGAACTGCGTGCGCCAACTCGCGCGGAACCTGCCATCTGAAATCGCGCCGTCGGTGCGGGATGCCGGGGAACGGCTGGCGCATGTCTTCATGGAACTGGAAGCGCTGCTGATCGAGATCAACCCGCTGTTCGTCTACCCCGCTGGGTGGTGGGTCGTCGGCGACGCCAGGATCGTCACCGACGACAACGCCCTGCCCCGGCAGTCGGCATTGGAATCCCTGGTCAATGCCCGCGCCGCCGCCTATCCGGATGTTGCGCGCAAGCACGAGCACGGTTTCGATTACGTGGTAGTGGACCCCGAGGGGGAAATCGGGCTGCTCACGACCGGCGCCGGGCTGTCGATGATGCTGATCGACGAGCTGCGCGCCGCCGGCCTGAAACCCTACAACTTCCTCGACATCCGGACCGGGGGGCTCCGCGGCGAGACCAGGCGGCTCACGCAGGTGCTCAAGTGGATCGGCGAGGGACGAAAGGTCAGGGTATTGCTGGTCAACATCTTCGCCGGCATCACCGATCTCGGCGAGTTCTCGCGGCTGCTGCTCGAGGCGATCGCCGCGGCGCCCCAGCTCAAGGTGCCGGTCGTCGCGCGCCTGGTGGGCAATGGCCTCCCCGCGGCGCGCGACGTGCTTGCGGCAGCTGGAATTCCACTCTATACCAACCTGGACGATGCTCTCGCGGAAGTGCGCAAGCACCTCGCGCGAGGGATGAGGGGTGAGCCGGGAATTCGATGAATGTGCCTGCGCACATTCGAGCCGGCGAACGCCCACCGCGATGCAGCGCGGCGGGCCGGGAGAGGGATCATTATTCTCCGTCACCTCGTCACTCCGTCACTTCGTCACCCGTATCTCGTCACCCGTATCTCGTCACCCGTTGGTGCGCAAGAGCGACGGCATAAATGATCAACCCTCGTATCGACAGAAAGACGCCAGTGATCGTCCAGGGCATCACCGGCCGCGCGGGACAGCTTCACAGCCGCCTGATGAAGCAAACCGGCACCCATATCGTGGGCGGCGTTTCGCCCGGCGCGAAGATGCGCGAAGTCAACGGCGTGCCGGTCTTCTCCAACTGCAACGATGCGGTGGCGAGGACCGGCGCGCAGGCGAGCGTGCTGCTCGTGGGCGCGATGCAACTGCTCGAGGCCATGCAGGATGCCGTGGCCGCCGGAATCCGCTATATCGTCACGCCTACCGAGGGCATGCCGGTACACGACGCCCTGAAAGCCTGGAAGCTGTGCCGCGACACGGGAACCGTCTGGGTCGGCGCGTCCACGCCCGGCATGGCCGTGCCGGGCGAGGCCAAGCTCGGCTTCCTGCCCGATGACTCGCTCAAGCCCGGTCCGCTGGGACTGATGTCCAAATCGGGGACGCTCTCGTACGAAGCCGGCTACCGGCTCGCGCAGCGCGGCGTCGGCACGTCGGTGTGGGTCGGTGTCGGCGGCGACCCGGTGAAGGGCACGCGGTTTGCCGACCTCGTGCCCTTCTACGCATCTGACCCGCAGACCGAGGCGCTGCTGATCATCGGGGAAATCGGCGGCAGCGATGAAGAAGAATTCGCGGTGGCCTTGAGCGCCCAACGTTTCGCCAAGCCGGTATTCGCGCTGATCGCGGGCAGCAGCGCGCCGGAAGGCGTCACCATGGGCCACGCCGGAGCGCTGGTATACGGCAGCTATGGCACCTACGCCGCCAAGCGCGCCGCCCTCGAAGCCGCCGGCGTGCGGGTCTTTGCGGCACTCAACGAGATGGT
>JBGQGU010000495.1:0-3022 GCA_041497655.1 Gammaproteobacteria bacterium | reverse complement strand
GCGCGAACATGGCGCTGTGCCTCGCCCCGATGCTCACCTCGGGCGTGCTGGAGGCGCTGAAGGCCCACGCCTCGCCGGAGCAGAAGAAGACCTACCTTGGCAAGCTCACCTCGGGCCAGTGGGCCGGTACCATGAACCTGACCGAGCCGCAGGCGGGCTCGGACCTCTCCGCGGTGCGCACCCGCGCGGTGCGGGAAGGCGGCCACTACCGCATCAAGGGCACCAAGATCTTCATCACCTGGGGCGAGCACGACATGACGGAGAACATCGTGCACCTCGTGCTCGCGCGCACGCCCGACGCGCCGGAAGGGGTGAAGGGTATCTCGCTCTTCATCGTGCCCAAGTTTCTTCCGAAGCCCGACGGCACGCCGGGCGAGAGGAACGACGTGAAGTGCGTCTCGATCGAGCACAAGCTCGGCATTCACGGGAGCCCGACCTGCGTGCTCGCGTACGGCGATGAGAAGGGCGCGATCGGCTACCTGGTCGGCGAGGAGAACCGCGGCCTGGAATACATGTTCACGATGATGAACCACGCGCGGCTCGCGGTTGGCGTGGAGGGTGTTGCCATCGGCGAGCGGGCCTACCAGCATGCGCTCGAGTACGCCAGAACGCGCGTGCAGGGCCGGGAGATCGGCCAGCGGAGCGGCGACCGCGTCACCATCATCCATCACCCCGATGTGCGCAGGATGCTCATGTCCATGCGCGCCCAGAACGAGGCCATGCGCGCGCTCGCCTATTTCGCGGCGGCCATGCTCGACAAGGCGAGACACCATCCTGATCCCGCGGAAAAGCGGCGCAGCCAGGGGCTGCTCGACCTGCTGACGCCCATCGTGAAGGGCTGGTGCACGGAGCAGGGGGTGGAAGTCGCCTCGACCGGCATCCAGGTCCACGGCGGCATGGGCTTCATCGAGGAGACCGGCGCGACGCAGTACCTGCGCGACGCGCGCATCACCACGATCTACGAAGGCACCACCGGCATCCAGGCGAATGATCTCATTGGCCGCAAGGTAGCGTTCGAGAAGGGCGCGACCGCGCTGGAGGTGATCGGGGCGATGCGTCAAATTGACGCGCAGCTGGCGGCGGTGGGAGAGGAATTGGCGTCAATGCGCGTCAATTTAAGGGAAGTGATTGACGGGCTCGAGCAGGCCACACGCTGGCTGGTTGAAACCTATCCGAGGAGCGCTAACACCGCGGTGGCGGTGGCGGTGCCCTATCTCAAGCTCTTCGGCACGGTGGCGGGCGGCTGGATGATGGCACGTGCGGCGCTGGTTGCCCGGGAGAAGCTCAAGCAGCCCGACGCGGACCGGGACTTTCTGCAGGCGAAGCTGGCGACCGCCCGCTTCTATGCCGAGCACGAACTGCCCAGGGCGCTCCCACTCGTCCGCGAAGTGACGCGGGGGGCGGATAGCGTGCTGACGCTCGACCCGGCGAAATTCTGAAGATGGAACCGCGAAAGACAAGAAATAGACAGGATTTACAAGATTTACAGGATTAGATCAAAGGCAAAACTAAAAGGCTTCACTTTTTTTGTTTGAATCTCGTTAATCCTGTCCATTTTTTTTGGTTTTAAGCTGAGGGTTGGATGAGTTCTTCAGGTCTATTGACGAATCCCCTCGCTGAGCGCCTGCGCAAGGGCGAGTTGGGCCTCACCCTCATGATCCGCCACGCGCGGACGGTGGACATCGCGCTCGCGGCGAAGACCTGCGGCTTCGACGGGCTGTTCTTCGACCTGCAGCACGGCGTGATTCCGGAACACGAAATCTCGCAGATCGCAGTGACCGCGATGAACGTCGGCGTGACGCCGCTCGTGCGCGTGCCGGAGAAGGATTACGCCGCGGCGTTGAGGATGCTCGATAACGGCGCGCTTGGCATCGTCATGCCCGAGGTGACCACGGTGGAAGACGCGCGGATGGCGGTCGCCGCCTGCAAGTTCCCGCCGGTCGGCAACCGCGGCGCGTTCGGCAGCTGGGCGCACTTCGGCTATCGCAGCCTGCCGGCGGCCGAGATGCGGAAGGCCTTCAACGACGCGACGCTGCTCATCCTGATGGTCGAGAGCAAGGCCGCGATCGACAACATCGAGGGCATCGCCGCAGTGCCGGGCGTGGACGTCGTGCATATCGGCACCAACGATCTTTCGACGGACCTGGGGCATCCCGGCGAGCTCGCGCACCCCGACGTCATGGCTGCCATCGAGCGCGTGGTCAAGGCGTGCCGCGCCCACGGCAAGTTCGCGGGCGTCGGCGGGCTCACCGGCGGCGACGCAGTGAAGAGCCTGCCGCAGGTGATCAAGCTCGGCGCGCGGTTCATCACCTCGGCCAGCGAGTGGAACCTGATGCTGGCGGCGGGAGCGGAGCGGGTGAAGGCGCTGCGATCGCTTCCGCTCGGTTAGAAAATAGCCGCCAAGAAAAACAAAAAGGGAGCCGCAGATAAACGCGGATAAAATCAAGAACAATTAGCCACAGAGGACACAGAGAACACAGAGAAAAAGCAGGAACAATAATGAAACCACAGATGAACACAGATAAACACGGATAAAGACAAGAACAAATCGAACCACGACATCCCCCCCTCCCGGAGGAGGGGTGGCGCGTAACGCCGGGGTGGTGGGAGACGAATCACGACTCACGGTCCTTGGGTGTCAGGTAAAGTCGTCCCGCAAAATCGCGGGGCATCCGGGCCCGGGGCGAATAAAATGATCGAGAGGAAGGGAGCCCAATGGGAGTACAGGCCATACGGAGAATGACGCTGCTGTTGGGGGCGGCGGTCTGTGCCGTGACGGCGGGGCTGGCGGCGGGCCAAGCCTATCCTACCAAGCCGATCCGCATGATTGCGCCGTACCCGCCCGGGGGCACTTCGGATATCGTGGCGCGCATCGTCGGCCAGAAACTCATCGAGGCGTGGGGAGAGCGCGTGGTGGTGGACAACCGCCCGGGCGCCAGCGGCAGCCTCGGCACGGAAATCGCGGCCAGGGCCAACGCGGACGGCTACACGATGTTGATCGGCAGCGTTGCGCCGATCGTGT
>JBGQGU010000494.1:0-3028 GCA_041497655.1 Gammaproteobacteria bacterium | reverse complement strand
GGCGCCACCTTCGCGGCTTCACTGGTGCTCAGTCCCTGGCTCAACCACGTGATCGGCGTGCCCGGGATCTTCGTCATGACGGGCGTGCTGGTACTGGTGGCGATGTGGGTGGTCCATTCCATCGTTCCCGACGCGACTGAGCCCCACCCGCGAGCTACCGGGACGCGCGGCCTGGAGCAATTCCTGCGCGTGCTCCGCGATCGGCAGCTGGCGCGGCTCAATTACGGGGTGCTGGCGCTGCACGCAGTGCTGGTGGCGCTGTTCATCGGAGTGCCGCTCGAGCTGCGAGCGGCCGGGCTGCCGGTCGAAGGGCACTGGAAGGTATATCTGCCGGTAATGCTCGGCTCATTCGTGCTGATGCTGCCGGCGATACTGGGATCCGGCCGCCCCGAACGGGTCAGGAGGGTGTTCATCGGATCGGTCGCCGTGCTGCTCGCGATCCATCTGTTGATGCCCTGGCTGATGGACGGGGTGTGGGCGATTGGGGCCTTTCTGCTGTTGTTCTTCACCGCCTTCAATGTGCTGGAGGCGAACCTGCCCGCGCTGGTGACCAAGGTGGCGCCCGCTGGCTCCAAAGGTGTCGCGATTGGAGTCTTCACCAGCCTTCAGTTCTTCGGGGCATTTCTCGGCGCGGCCGCGGGCGGCTTTCTGTACGGACGGTGGCACGCGACGGGCATTGTCATCCTCAACGTGGCCTTGATCGTTATCTGGTTGGTGGTCGCGGCCGGCACCCGTGTTCCGGCACCGCGCTCGCTGCGCGCCTACTCGCTGCCGGCGCTCGACAGTGGCCAGGCCGAACGCCTGCTGGCGCGGCTGCTGGCGCAGCCGGGTGTGCACGAGGCGCGGGTCGCGGGCGGCGAGCGCCGGGCGTACCTGACGGTGGACAGTGCGGCGTTTGACGAACAAAATGTGCTGGATGAGCTTTCAGCTATCAGCTTTCGGCGACCAGCAGGGACGTGAACCTGTTTGACGCTGATGGCTGAGAGCTGACGGCTGAATGCTTATTGGAAGGGGACGAATATGGCATCGGTGAACAAAGTAATACTGATCGGCAACCTTGGCAGGGACCCGGAGACACGATACCTGCCCTCCGGGGATGCGGTGACCAACATCAGCATCGCCACCAGCGAGAAGTGGAAAGACAAGGGCGGCGAGCAGCAGGAGCACACTGAATGGCACCGTATCGCCTTCTTCGGCAAGCTGGCGGAGATCGCCGGCGAATATCTCAAGAAAGGCTCCCCGGTGTACGTCGAGGGCCGCATCCGCACCCGCAAGTGGCAGGACAAGGAAAGCGGCCAGGACAAGTATTCGACCGAGATCGTGGCTGACCGCATGCAGCTGCTCGGCAGCCGCGGCGGCGGCAGCGGCGGCGCGGAGCCGATATCGCGCGAGCCGGCGGCGGCAGCGGCTGGCGGCGGGGGTGGTGCTGGCGGGGCTGGCGGCGGCAAGCCGCAGCAGCAGCAGCAGCAGAAGAAGGGCGGGGCATTCGACACGATGGATGACGACATCCCCTTCTGAGTGACGAGGGACGAGTGTCGGGTGGCGAGGGGATGGGCATTGTGACTTTTTTTCTTCACTCGACACTCATTCCTCGACACTCGCTGCTGCTGTGAACGACGTCATTGACGCGTGCATCGCGCAGGCGCGCGCGAGCGGCAAGCGCCCGGTTTTTCCGGAAGGGCATGACGAGCGCATCGTTGCGGCCGCAAGAAGGCTGAAGGACTTCGGCATCGCGACTCCGGTGTTGGTTGGCACGCGCGGTGAAGTCGGCGCGGCGGCTGCGCGCGCGGGGGTGTCGCTCGACGGTATTGACGTGCTCGATCCGGCGGAGAGCGCCCAGCTCGGGGCTTACGCGGCTCTCTATTCAGGCGGCCGCCCGAACGCGAACCTGAAGGTCGCGGAGCGGCTGGTGAGGAAACCCTTGTTCCACGCCGGAATGATGGTGAGGGCCGGTGACGCCGACGCGTTGATCGCCGGCGTGACCACCACCACCGGGCGCGTGATCGAGGCGGGGCTGATGACCGTGGGGCTCGCCAAGGGAATCCGCACGCCGTCGAGCTTTTTCCTGATGATCGTTCCCGACGTGGGGGGCGGGGCGGCGAGAAACTTCATCTACGCGGACTGCGCGGTAAACGTGGACCCGGATCCCGAGGTGCTCGTCGACATTGCGCTCGCCTCCGCGGAGAGTTGCCGCGCGCTTCTGCGGGAGCAGCCCCGCGTTGCGTTACTCTCGTTTTCGACCAAAGGCAGCGCGCAGCACCCCCGGGTCGAGAAGGTGATCCGCGCGCTCGCGCTCGCCCGGGAACGCGCGCCGGATCTCGCCATAGACGGCGAGCTGCAGGCCGACGCGGCGCTGGTGCCGGAGGTGGCGGCGAAGAAGGTGAAGGGCAACAGCCTAGTCGCGGGTCAGGCTAACGTCCTCGTTTTCCCCGACCTCGACGCGGGAAACATCGGCTATAAGCTTACGCAGTGCATGGCCGGCGCGCGTGCCATCGGCCCCGTGCTGCAGGGATTCGCGCGGCCGATCAGCGACCTTTCCCGCGGTGCAAGCGTGGAGGACATCGTCGCCACGGCGGCGATCGTCCTCGCCAGAGCGTAGCCACGTCTCCTCCTTCCCCCTTGATGGGGGAAGGCTGGGATGGGGGAGAGAACGTGGTGTGTCATGTGGTTGATGGAGCCGTGTTCACTTCCTTGGGGCTGGCGCGTTAACGCGTCATGAGCCCAGCCCCGGTTCCCGTCGAGCGCATTGAGCGAGCGATCCTCTTCTTGCGCGGTCACAAGGCCATGCTCGACAGCGACCTGGCGGTGCTTTATGGCGTCGAAACTAGGGTGCTCGTGCAGGCGGTGAAGCGCAACCTCGAACGCTTCCCCAAGGACTTCATGTTTCAGATCAGTAGCGTCCGACACGTTTATTGAAGACTGCTTGTAAGTCTACGACTGACAATGGATTTCATGCTTTGGCAAGGTGTTAACGATTTGAACTGGAAGCGCCTGTTGCAGGATCCTTTCCGGATTTTCCGGGGAGGAT
>JBGQGU010000493.1:0-3041 GCA_041497655.1 Gammaproteobacteria bacterium | reverse complement strand
TTCGGCGGCGAACGACACCGTCACGTCGTTGCCGATCACCTCGAACGCGATCTGGTTGACCACTTCCGGGATCACCGGGTTTACCTTGCCCGGCATGATCGAGGAACCCGCCTGCATCGCCGGCAGGTTGATCTCGTTCAGACCCGCGCGCGGGCCGGAGGACAGCAGGCGCAGGTCGTTGCAGGTCTTGGACAGCTTCACCGCGACGCGCTTCAACACGCCGGAGAGCTGGACAAAGGCGCCGGCGTCCTGGGTCGCCTCCACCAGGTTGGCCGCGGTCACGAGGGCGATCCCGGTGATGTCGGAGAGCTTGCGGCACACCAGCGGCGCGTATTCCGGATGTGCGGTGATGCCGGTGCCGATCGCGGTCGCTCCGAGGTTGATCTCGTGGATGAGCAGCGCCGCCTCCTTGAGGCGCTGCTCGTCCTCTTCCAGCATCACGGCGTAAGTGGAGAATTCCTGGCCCAGCGTCATCGGCACCGCTTCCTGGAGCTGGGTGCGGCCCATCTTGAGCACATCGGCGAACTCGGCCGCCTTCGCGGCAAAAGCGCCGCGCAATTCCGCCATCGCCGCCGTCAGCCGCTGGATCCCGAAGTGCAGCGCCACGTTTACGGCGGTGGGGTAGACATCGTTCGTGCTCTGGCTCATGTTGACGTGGTCGAGCGGATGCAGGAACCGGTACTCGCCCTTACCACGGCCCATCAGCTCGAGCGCGCGGTTGGCAATCACCTCGTTCGCGTTCATGTTGGTCGAGGTGCCGGCGCCGCCCTGTATCACGTCCACGACAAATTCCTCCAGCAGCTTGCCCTCGCGGATTTCCTGGCATGCCTTCACTATCGCCTGCGTCTTTTCGTCGTCCAGGAGGCCGAGCTCATTGTTTGCGAGCGCCGCCGCCTGCTTCACGCAGGCAAGCGCGGTCACCAGCTCGGGATAGATGGAGATGGCGGTGCCGGTGATCGGGAAGTTTTCAAGCGCCCTCAGGGTGTGCACCCCGTAGTAGGCGTGGGCCGGGACCGCCCGGTCGCCGAGCAGGTCGTGCTCGTAACGCACCGCATCGCTGGACATGGTGTCTCCTGTGGTAAACCGATCCGAATTGTCATCCGGTTTTCTCTTTAGCAGCCTGTTGGGGCGCCAGGTCCGACAGGCTGCCAGACCGTTATGATAGGGGCTTTCGATAATCCTTCCGGTACTCCGGGCGCCGGTCCTTTCCCGCGCGATGCCGCCCGTGCGCTAGACAAGCCGCAGCCGATGGGCTAGATTCATTCGCCGTTACCTGCGTAATACACTTCGCAAACCAAGTAGTTAAGCCTTAGGGGGCCCACCATGACACGATTTGCCGCTTTTCTCGCCGCGCTGTTTGCCGCGGGCGCCATCGCCGGTGCCGCGAATGCCCAGCAGCTCACCGGCACGCTCCAGAAGATCAAGGATTCCGGCACCATCACCCTCGGCCACCGAGATACCTCGGCACCTTTCTCCTACTACGACGACAAGCAACAGGCGGTGGGTTACGCGATGGACATCTGCATGAAGATCGTGGACGCGATCAAGGCCGAGCTCAAGTTGAAGAAGATCGACGTCAAGCTCAACCCGGTGACCTCGGCCACGCGCATCCCGCTGATGGCGAACGGCACGATCGACCTCGAATGCGGCTCGACCACCAACAACCTCGAGCGCCAGAAACAGGTCGCGTTCACCATCACTCACTTCGTGACCGCCAACCGCTTCGTGTCGAAGAAGGCTTCAAACCTCAAGACCCTCAACGACCTGAAGGGCAAGACCGTGGTCTCGACTTCGGGCACGACCAACATCAAGAACGCGACCGAATTGAACGTGGAGAAGAAGCTCGGTATGAATATCATCGCCGCCAAGGACCACGCGGAAGCGTTCCTCACCGTGGAAACGGGCCGCGCCGTCGCGTTCTTCATGGACGACATCCTGCTCTACAGCCTGGTCGCGAACTCCAAGAGCCCCAAGGACTGGGTAATTTCCGCCGATGCGCTGACGGTCGAGCCATACGGCATCATGCTGCGCAGGGACGACCCGGCCTTCAAGAAAGTTGTGGACGGCGCAGTGCGCAGTCTCTACAAGTCCGGGCAGATCAACGCCATTTACGAGAAGTGGTTCCTGAAGCCGGTGCCACCCAAGGGCATCAACCTCAACGTGCCGATGGGCGCCTCGTTCAAGAAGGTGGTGGCGAATCCGACCGACTCGGGCGATCCGAAGGACTATCAGTAGATAAAACGGACGCCTCCGGCGCCGTTTTATCTGCGCGCGTTCCAGACGGGCAGTTCCTGCCGCTGAACGCGCGCCCTCATTTTCCAGGACTGGTTTGATCACGCCGCAGTGAAATACAACTGGAACTGGCAGATCTTCTGGGCCCCGGCGCCGGACGGCACCGGCATCTACCTGTGGTGGCTCGTCTCCGGCCTGGGATGGACGCTGGCGACCGCTTTGCTCGCGTGGGTGATCGCGCTGGCGCTGGGTGCGACGATCGGCACGCTGCGCACCACGCCGCTCACCTGGGTGGTCCGCCTCGGCAACGCTTACGTCGAGCTGTTCCGCAACATCCCGCTGCTGGTGCAGATGTTCCTGTGGTACTTCGTCCTGCCGGAGCTGTTGCCGAAGGCCCTGGGCGACACCATGAAACAAATGACTCCGCCTTGGGCGTCGTACTGGCCTGCGGTACTGTGCCTCGGCTTCTACACGTCCGCCCGCGTCGCCGAGCAGGTGCGCGCCGGCATCCAGTCGCTGCCGCGAGGGCAGCGCATGGCCGGGACCGCGCTCGGGCTCACCCTGCCGCAGACCTACCGCCACGTGCTGCTGCCGCAGGCCTTCCGTATCATCCTGCCGCCGCTCACCTCCGAGTTCATGAACGTGATCAAGAATTCGGCGGTGGCGCTCACCATCGGGCTGGTCGAGCTCACCGCCCGCGCTCGCTCGATGCAGGAATTCACCTTCCAGGTGTTCGAAGCCTTCACTGCCGCGACCCTCATCTACATCTGCATCACGCTGATCGTGGTGATCGGCATGCGCCGGGTCGA
>JBGQGU010000492.1:0-3044 GCA_041497655.1 Gammaproteobacteria bacterium | reverse complement strand
GCCGGTGGTCGATCCGACCAAGATCAAGGTGCCGACCATCATCATGCGCGGCGAGTACGACGGCATCGCCGGATTCAAGGACCTGCTGAACTTCTTCGAGGCGCTGCCCAACCCCGACAAGCAGTTCGCGGTGATGCCCGGCATCGCGCATGCCTCGCTGCAGCAGAAGAACTACATGATCGCGCTGCACATCATGCACAGCTTCTTCACGCAGCCGGAACCGATTTACTCAACCTACAAGCCGTAGGGCTTGCCGCCGCCATCGCCGGGCCTGTCCCGGCCACGAAGAAGAAGACAGTCCAAGGAGGAAACGATGCTCAAGCGCAGAGAACTCATCGCCGCCGTAGCACTCACCGTTCTCGCAGGCCCGGCATTTGCCCAAGACACGGTCGACGTTGCCAAGGCCAAGGCCGAAGGCAACGTGGTCTGGTACACCTCGACGCCGCTTATACAGGGCCAGAAGATCAACGCTCTGTTCGAGAAGCAATACGGCATCAAGGTCGACATGTTCCGCACTGGCGGATCGGCCGTGCTGCGCCGCTTCCAGCAGGAGCTCGAATCCGGGCGCGTCGCCACCGACGTGCTGACCACGTCGGATCCGGCCGCCGCGGCGCTGTTGACCAGCAAGGGCATATTCGTGCCTTTCAAGCCGAAGAATTTCGAGAAAATTCCCGACGCCGCGAAAGACAAGGATGGAAACTTCATCGCGCAGCGCCTGAACATGATGACGATCTATCTACGCAGCGACAAAGTGTCCGCGGCGGACGAGCCGAAGTCCTGGAGCGACCTGCTCGATGCCAAATACAAAGGCAAGATGGTCATTGCCGATCCGAATTTCACGTCGCTTCAGGTATCCGTGGTCGGCATGATGTCGAAGGAGCGCGGCTGGGGTTTTTACGAGAAGCTGCGCGCGAATGACATCCTGGTTGTGCCGAGCAATCAGCAGGTTTCGGACATGCTCAAGCGCGGCGAACGCCTGGTCGCGGTCGGCGCGCTTGATTCCTACGCCGCCGATGATCGCAAAGCCGGCCACCCGATGAAGACGCTCTATCCGACGGACGGCGTGTTCGTCATTCCGTCGCCGACCTCGGTGGTCAAGGGCGGGCCGAATCCCAACGCGGCGAAGCTGTTCGCAGAATTCATGCTCACCGACGAGGTGCAGAAAATCTTTCCGGCCGACGGCGGCTTCGCCGCGCGCAGCGATATCGCGGCGCCGGCGGGCTCGCCGCCGCTATCCAGCATCAAGATTCTGCCGGTCGACTACGCGTATATCCAGAAGGAATCCTCGCGCATCAAGAAGAAGTTCAACGAGGTGTTTCAGTAGCACGTACGCGCGCAACGAGCAGACATCACCTCTCCCGTTGGGAGAGGTCGACGCGCGAAGCGCGTCGGGTGAGGGGTTACGGACGATCGAGAGTGCGAGGCCCCCTCACCCCAACCCTCATAGGCGCTAGGTTAGGCATTCTCTCAAGCGGTCGTATTGTTTTCTCCGGCGGCGCGGTGGCTCGCAGAGGTGGCGACGGATTCGGGCGAATGCGCTGCGAACGGTTTGCCATAGCAATGGCCCGCGAATGGCGGCGAGGAGTCCGGCGAGGGCCATTTTCATGAGACGCCAGCGCGATGGGCTTGCCGCCGGTGTTGTCGGGTTCAGAGGGGGAAATTCCGGGGCTTGCCCGGCGATCTGTTCAGCCATCAGAACGACGATCAGCCTTGCGTAGATCCACGCTCGTGCGAGTTCTGGCTTCTTGGCTGGCAGCCCTGCCAGGCCGGCGAGGCTCTTCATGCGCTTGAAGGCGAGTTCGATTTGCCAGCGAAAGCGATACAGCGCGAGCACGTCAGCAGCGGCGAAGACGTCAGCCGGCAGCGAGGTGAGGAGCAGGATATACTTTGCCGCTTCGAGACTGCGCGGGTCGGGTTGCTTGCCGCGCTTCTTGGCGTCCTTCAGCAGGCGCTGGTGCTCAGCCTCCGCTTGTTCGGGGTCCTTGCGCCGGATCACGAGGCGCAAGATCAGCGGCTCCGGTGGCGCAATCCCCGTCGCGCCTTCGTGGATACGAACTTGCACCTCGCCTTGCTGCTCCGCCTGAGCGGCAAGCGCGGCAAACAGGTCAAAAGGCGCACCGTCCGCAAGCAACAGGCGCAACGAGTTCCAGCCGGTACGCACGATGAAGTCTGCGCCGGCCTCGATCACGGGCCGCAGATCGCGCGGTTTCGCATAGTAGCGATCGCCCAGCACGATATCGCCCGGCGCGTAGCTGAGGCGTTGCAGGTTCTCGGCACCATGCCCATCGGTCAACTCGAGCTGATCGACCTGACCGGTTGCCAGGTCGTAGCCGACATGCAACCGCCATGTCGTGCGATCGGCCCCCGGTTGGCAGATCGAGGTCCCATCGAGCGCACGCAAGCGATACCCGGCCCACCGCCCAGCCGGCACTTTCGCCTGTTCGGCAATCAGCGCACCGACGATATCGCCGAGCCAAGGTGCAGCTTTGCCAAGCCGCTCAAGCAGCGACGGGTCCGACAAGCTGGCAATCCCCGATGCATCAGCCCAGGCGCAGGTTTCGCGCAACGACATGCCGCAGCCCCCATAGGCCAGCGCCAGCCGCAACAGCGTCTCGGCGTTCTTCACTTCCCGCGCCCGCGAGAAGGCGCCCCGCACCCGCGCCG
This sequence comes from Gammaproteobacteria bacterium, assembly GCA_041497655.1. Taxonomy (GTDB): domain Bacteria; phylum Pseudomonadota; class Gammaproteobacteria; order Burkholderiales; family SG8-41; genus SG8-41. Next base: position 380 of record JBGQGU010000492.1, on the reverse strand, counting down.
TCGCTTCCAAATTAAAATCCGCCGGAAAGCGCGACCGTACTTCCGACCAGTGATCCAAGATGTCAGAGCGAATCTCCATCCCAATCTTGAATCACATTGGGATTCTGCGCGTCTACCCCTAAACCTAGCGCCTATGACCCCAACCCTCTCCCCAACGGGGAGAGGGAGCACACCGCCGACGCGGTAGCCGCATCAATCCACATGGATCAGACTCTAGCTCGACCGGGCGCCCAGCGGCCGAAGCTTGAGGTTGGCCGCCAGCTCGTCGAGTTGCTTGAGCAGCGACGCGGACAGCTGAACGCCGTTCGCGCTGCGATCGGCCCGCCGGCGACGCCGCTCCTCACCCGGCAGCCGGATCGCATCGAACCCGGGCAGCGTCG
>JBGQGU010000491.1:0-3049 GCA_041497655.1 Gammaproteobacteria bacterium | reverse complement strand
GGGATCGAAAGCGGACGAGTACGTTTCCATGTCCCGGCCCAACGCGAACCCGAACGAGCTGAACGTGCTGTGCTGGTAGCCGAATTGCAGTTGATAGCCGGGCGCAAAGCCTGCCCCCGCGATGCGGGACGGCGCAAGCGTATAACCGTTCGTGAGCGGAGCATCGCCGCGCGTGCCCAAATCAGTATCGTATACGCTGTACTGGATCCCCACGCTCAGCGCCCTGCGATCGCTCAGCGCAGTATGCACCTGGCCCGTCAGCGCGTAGCGGCGCGGGGCAAACACGGATTCCGGCGTGTAGCCCGCCTCGAGCGACGAGCCCCAGCCGCGCGGGAAGGCGTAGGCCACGCCGCCATACGTCTCAGCCGGACCCAGACCGATGCGCGCCAATTCGCGCGCGCCGCCGTAAAGAGCAAAGTCGGATGGCTGCCGGGTCTGCCAGAACTGCGCCTCGCCGCTGAACGGCGGCTCCGCAGCGACTTCGGTCTCCTGTTTGAGGCCCAGGCCCGACTGTTCGTAGGAGAGCCGTGCCTGTGCGGCGCAGATGAGGGGCAGCGCCGCCGCGGTCAGCGCGATGGCTGTAAGCGTGATTTCGAACGGATACCGCATGTGCAAGCCGTAGTCGGCGTTCTCGAGTTGGCCGAGGTGTCCAGGCGCATCCCGATGCTAGGCCTAGTTTACCCAAATTCGTGAATCGCGACCGCGACTCTGTGGCGCCTGCGCAACAATCACAGCTCATTGAATTCCTGACGGAAATACCCGGCACACCGGCATTGCTTATGGTTCTCAGCGTGCAGCCACCTAGGATTCCGGTGCTGGCGCATGGCGCACTCGGGGCCAGCGGTGTCAGCGCGGCACATGTGTTTCGCGTGCTGCCGTGCGCGAGCCTGCCGCTCGCTCAATCCGGGCTGGACGAAGGCACGCTCGTGCTCCCACAACGATACTGACGCCGGGTCTCGCAGAACTGCTGGCGTTGAAGGATCGCCTTGGAATTGCTGCTGACGTTGAAGTGTACTAGAATACTCGGCCAGCACCTTCTCGTACCGCGTTTCCAGGTGGAGGAATCAATAATGAAATATTTTCTTGACTCGCTCGGGTGGACGGTCTTCTGGGGCGTCGTTCTCACGTTGGTTCTGTACAACATCGTGAAGTATGCGTTGCAATAGCGGGGGAGGCCAGCCATGATGGACTTCATTCAACTCGGAATCGGTCGCTGGCTGCACATCGCCGCAGGCGTGATGTGGATCGGCCTGCTCTATTACTTCAATTTCGTGCAGGTACCGGCGATGGCGGACGCCGGCAAGGACGGCACGGGGGCGGGCATCAGCAGGCACGTCGCGCCGCGTGCGCTCTTCTGGTTCCGCTGGGCGGCGGTGGTAACCTGGCTCGCGGGAGCGATGCTGCTCGGCAAGAACTTCTTCAATGCGTTCCTGTTCCTGAACCACGCCTTCTATGCGATCGGCGTGGGCGCGTGGCTCGGCACCATCATGCTCTTCAACGTGTGGGTGCTGATCTGGCCCAACCAGCAGAAGATCCTGGGCATGGTAAAGGCGACCGATGAAGAGAAGGCGCAGGCTCGTCGCGTCGCGTTACTTGCCTCGCGCATCAACACCATGCTCTCGATCCCGATGCTGTTTTTCATGGCGGCCGCGGGTCACCAGGGCATATTCTTCGGCTGATTCACCGCGTTCCCAAAAAACGCCCGGGCTTTCCCGGGCGTTTTTTTTACGCGTTCAAGGTTTAAAGTTCAAGGTTCAGGCATGGAACCCGGAACACTGAACTCGGAACTCGGAACAGACAACGCGTTAGCGCGCGGGCGGCGCGCGCTCAAGCCCTTCGACCCCGGCGCCCGGCTTGATGCCGCGCTTCTCGAACCACCCCTGGTTGACCTCCAGCGCGTATTTCGCCGGCTTCGCCGCGGCGTGCGTGTCGCGCGTCTGAGGCTGCATGTCGGCGATATTGATGATCAGGCCGCGCTCGTCGAGGAACGCCACCGACAGCGGGATGTAGGTGTTCATCATCCACATGGCGTGATGCGTGACTTCGCGGAACACGAACAGCATGCCGCGATTTTCGGGCAGGATCCTGCGGTGCATGAGCCCCTGCATGCGGGTCTCGTCGGTGTCCGCGACTTCCACCGTGAGCCTGTGGCCGGCGACGGTGAGCGGGATTTCCGGCATCTGGGCGTTGGCGGCGAGCGTGCCCAGGGCGAGCGCAAGACCCGCCAGGACACACCGGACGCGAGGCATCGACAACGCTCCTGAGCTCTTTCCGTTCACTGTTCACCGGTCACTGGTCGCTGGGTCAATCAGCGCGGAGTGCTTTTGACCAGCCATTCCGAGATTGCGTTCAGCAGCTCGGTGACTTCGCCGATAGGCGATAGCGCCGTGATCTTCGCCGCCGCGTGCCGGGCGCTCAGGTCTTTCAATAGGCGCGGCAGGTCCTTCTTCAAGTGTCCGCCCTGCGCGAGGAACAGCGGAGCGACGGTGATCCGGGTATGACCGTCGCTGACCAGCTGCGCGACACAGGCGCCGAGCGCCGGCTGCATCAGCTCGAGGAACGCGAGTTCAACGGTGAGATCGGGACGGCGCGTTGCGACCGCCTGCCGGATGGCGCGGAACGGTTCGCTCCATTGCGCGTCGCGCGCGCCGTGCGCAAACAGCACGAGTGCTGAGTGCTTAGTGCTGGGTGCTGAGTCAACGGCATGAGCCATAGAGGGAGGGGATTCCTTATTCAAAACTCAGCACTCAGGACTCGGCACTCCGCACTAACCTTTGCCGGTACTGCCGAAGCCGCCCGCACCGCGTCGGCTGGTGTCGAAATCCTCCACCACGTTGAAGCCGACCTGCACCACCGGCACCACCACCAGCTGGGCCAGGCGCTCCATCGGGTTTACCGTGAACGGGGCGTTGCCGCGGTTCCAGGTCGAAACGAAGATCTGGCCCTGGTAATCGGAGTCGATCAGGCCGACCAGGTTTCCCAGCACGATGCCGTGCTTGTGGCCGAGGCCCGAGCGCGGCAGGATCACCGCCGCGAGACCGCTGTCCGC
>JBGQGU010000490.1:0-3050 GCA_041497655.1 Gammaproteobacteria bacterium | reverse complement strand
GGCGCGCCCAGCTCGCCGGCGACGCGTTGCCCGAAATCGCGGCTGGCGTTCAGGGCGAAAAGGCTGAGCTCCATGCGGGCAGCAGCTGCGATCAGACGCGCAGCCGGGAACGCGCTGCCGTCTCCGAGCCCGCGCCGCGGCCGACCCTGCCAAGATGCTGCTGAAACCACTTGCGCGCCAGCCGCGCGACTTCCTCCAGCTTGCCGGGCTCCTCGAACAGATGCGTGGCTCCCGGAACGATCTCGAGACGGTGCTCGCACGCAAGTTGCGCGGCCGCGCTGCGGTTCATCTCGATCACGACCCCATCGAGACCGCCGACGATGAGCAGCGTGGGGGCGCGCACCGCCGGCAATGCCGCCATGGCCAGGTCGGGCCGCCCGCCGCGGGAAACCACGGCGGCTACGCGTTGACGCCGATCCGCGGCTGCGTTGAGCGCGGCCGCCGCGCCGGTGCTGGCGCCGAAGAGCCCGATCGGCAGCTGCCGCATGTCCGGATGGGTGCTCGCCCAGTCGACGACTCCGATGAGGCGCCGGCTGAGGAGATCGATGTCGAACCGCAGCGCACCGCTCCGCTCGTCGATCTCGTGCTCCTCCGCTGTCAGCAAGTCCAGCAGCAGTGTCCCGAGCCCCCCCTGGTTGAGGAAGGTAGCGACGAACCGGTTGCGAGGGCTGAAGCGGCTGCTGCCGCTGCCGTGTGCGAACAACACCACGCCGTCGGCGCGCTCCGGAATCGAAAGGGCACCTTCCAGCGCGACCTCCCCTGCGCGAACAGTGACGTCGATCGGCTGCATTGCCGCCCGGGCTTCAGCTCGCGAACTCGTCGCTGAAGGAATTCTCGGTCTTGCGGATTTCGGAGGCCTGTTCGTGCCGGATCAGCGCTCCGATCTTGGCCAGCTCGCGCGCAAGGAGCGGCACCAGGTCGTCCACGGACACCAGCCCTTTCAGGCGCCCGTCGCGATCGAGGACCGGCGCCCGCCGCACGCCGCCGGCCGACATCTTGTCCAGTGCCTCGAGAAAGCCGTCTTCGTCGCGCAGGCTGAGCACGGGGGCGCTCATGACGCTGCCGACCGGTGTCTGGGCCGGCGTCAGGCCTTGAGCGACGACCTCGACCGCGATGTCGCGATCGGTGATGATGCCGACGGGTCTGCGGGTGTCCGCCACATCCACCACGACGACGTCGCCGATGTGGCCGCTACGCATCAATATCGCCGCGTCTTCGACCGTCGCGTCCCGCTGTATGGTTACGACAACCCTCTTGCATAGGGAGCTGATGCTCATGTCCATTCCTCGAGGTCAGTCGGGCGGAAACGCGCCGCTGCCGGCGTCACTCCCTTTTCCCTGCCCCCAATCTATGGCACCGGCGGGCCGCGCATGTTGATTCAGATCAAGCGCGATCCTTGGACCCGGCCACAGCCGCATTGGCCGCCACCTGGGCCCCCCACGATTGGGAGAGGCGCGCGCGGACCTCTTCATCCGAGAGCTGTGGAAACTCCACGTACCAGCAACCGATGGCCCTGAAGGGCTCGGGCGTGGCAAGGCACACGACCTCATCGGCTTCGCTCCTCAGCACGTCGACCGTGTCCGGCGGCGCCACCGGCACCGCGACGACGACCTTCGCCGGTTTCTGCTGCCTTAGCGCCGCGATCGCCGCACGCATGGTTGCGCCGGTAGCCACCCCGTCGTCCACCAGGATCACGCACTGGCCTGCAATGGCCGGCCGCGGCCGTTGCCCCCGGTAGGCATGTTCGCGGCGCTCGATTTCCCGGCGCTCGCGGCGCTCGACCTCGGCGATGGCGCGCTCGGGGATCTGCAAGGGCTCGATGACATCGCGGTTCAGGACGCGCACTCCACCGCTCGCGATCGCGCCCATGGCAAGTTCCTCCTGGCCCGGCGTGCCCAGCTTGCGCACGATCATCAGGTCGACCTGTGAGCCGAGAAGATCCGCAACCTCGCAAGCGACCGGCACCCCCCCGCGTGGAAGCGCCAGCACCAGGACGTCGTTACGGCCGCGATACGCCCGCAGCGCCGCGCCGAGCGCCTGGCCCGCCTGGAGCCTGTCCCGGAAAGGTATCCGTGCGTCGTTCATGTTAGGCGCTCTTACTTGCACAACGCCGGGACCTCGCTCGCCGCGCGATCCACCTGCCCGGCAAGCTTGCGCAGCGCCGGGGCGATCTCGACGCGATACGGGCTCGCCGCGGACTCCAGCATGCGCAGCCGCTCCGGCAGTTTCGCCAGTTGCCCCGCCGCCCGCTCGCGAATCGCGTGCAGGCCCTCCGGCGCGTGCAGCCGCCTGCCCTTTCGCATGACGGGGACGAGCAGCGGCTCGCCCTGTCGTTCATCCCCTTCGATCGTAACCACGTCGTGCTCGAAGCGGCCCGCGCCGTCGTAGTGCCGGAAAACCTGTTTGCGGCCCGGCCAGGTGGCCTTGCCTGTGGAGCGCTTGCGGCGCGGCTTGCCGGCGTATTCCTGCAGCTTGTAGACCGCGTCGAGGTAGGGCGCGTCGGAGGACGTGACGAGGCTGGTGCCGATGCCGAAGCCGTCGATCGGCGCCCCCGCCGCGATGAGGTCGCGAATGCGGTACTCGTCGAGGTTGCCGCTCGCGAAAATCGTGGCCTCGGCAAGGCCGCCTTCATCCAGTATGCGCCGGACATTCTTGGAGAGCGCCGCGAGGTCTCCACTGTCGAGCCGCACGCCCCTCACGCGAATGCCGCGGCCCGCGAGGCGCGGCGCGAGCTCGACCACCTTGCGCGCCGCGAGCTCGGTGTCGTAGGTGTCGATCAGCAGCACCACGTTCTGCGGGCAGGCCTCGGCGAAACGCTGGAACGCCGCCGCTTCGTCGTCGTGCGCCTCGATGAACGAGTGCGCCATCGTGCCAAAAACCGGGATGTCCATGCGCTGGGCCGCGGTCACGGTGGCGGTGCCGGCGTATCCCGCGATGTAGCTCGCGCGCGCCGCGAGCAGCCCGGCCTCCGCGCCGTGCGCCCGCCGCAGCCCGAAATCCACCAGCAGCTTGCCGGGCGCCATCATGACGCTGCGCGCGGCCTTGGTCGC
>JBGQGU010000489.1:0-3053 GCA_041497655.1 Gammaproteobacteria bacterium | reverse complement strand
GCCCGGGGCGGTCGCCGGCGATGATCGAGAGCACGGAGGAGGTGCCTTTCTCGTCCGGCTGGATGTTGACCTCGGGCGAGATCGGGAAATGCCGCAACTGGCGGGAGAGCCGCGGCTTGGTGAGCGGCGGCAGCGGCGTCTTCAGGCGGAGCCGCTCGGTGAGCTCGTGCTCGATCAACCCGATCACGTCGCGGTACTGCGGGCGGCGGTTGTTCGGGTCCTGCACCTGGAAGCTGTCCAGAGCATAACCGTGGCGCGTGGTGTAGATCTTCGCTTCATAAATGTCGTAGCTGATGCGCTCGAAGAAGCTGCAGATGCGGGCGAACAGCTCCTTCTGGTCGGGCACGTAGATCATGACCTGCAGGCCTTCGCCGGCGGGCGACAGTCGCGCCTTGACGACCGGTTCCGGCGTCTGCACCCGGTAGTAGAGCAGCCGCGCGTGCCACGCGATCTCCTGCGGCTCGTGGCGCAGGAAATAGGTGTCCTCGAGCTGGGCCCACAGTTTCTTCTCGGCGAGGTCCGGCACCGCGTATAGCCGCAGCTTGGCTCGCGCCTCGTCCTGGCGCGCCTGCAGGCTGCTGGCAAGCGAGAGGCTCGCGCCCGTGAGCTGCTTCCGTGTCGTCCAGAACAGGTCCTCGAGCAGCTTGGCCTTCCACGCATTCCACACCTTGGGGCTGGTGCCGCGGATGTCGGCGACCGTCAGCAGGAAGAGGGCAGCGAGATGGCGCTCGTCACCGACGCGCCGCGCGAAGGCCTGCACCACGGCCGGGTCGGCGATGTCCTGCTTCTGCGCGGTCATGGACATCACGAGGTGGTTCTCGACCAGCCAGGCGACGAGCTCGACGTCCTCCCGCGCGATGCCGTGGTCGCGACAGAATTGGCGCGCATCCGCCGACCCCAGCGCTGAATGGTCGCCGCCTCGCCCCTTGGCAATGTCGTGGAACAGGGCGGCGAGGTAGAGGACTTCGGGCCGCTCGAAGTTGCTCATCAGCCGGCTGCACAATGGAAACTCGTGGGCGAGCTCCGGTATCGAGAATCGCCGCACATTGCGCACCACCCGCAGGATGTGCTCGTCCACCGTGTAAACGTGGTAGAGGTCGTGCTGCATCTGCCCCACGATGCGGCCGAACGGGGGGAGATAGCGGCCCAGCACTCCATATTGGCTCATGCGCCGCAGCGCGCGCTCCACCCGGGTTGGGCTGCGTACCAACTGCAAGAACTGCTGGCGGTTGCGGACGTCCTTGCGGAACGCCGGGTTGATCAGCCTGCGCGCGCGCCACAGCGCGCGCAGGGTGGAAGCGCTGACGCCCTTCAACTCGGGATGCTGCTGCAGGAGCAGGAAGCTTTCGAGTATCGCGGACGGCTCGCGCTCGAACAGCCGCTCATCGCGCGCCGACAATAGCTCGTCCCGCGCTCCAAAGCGTTCGTTGATCGGGTGATACTCCTTGTCGCGCGGTGGCGCGATGCGCGCATCCAGATTCTGCAGCACGAAGGTGGCGAGCTGCGACACGGCCTGGGCGCTCCGGTAATAGCGCTGCATCAACTGCTCGCTCGCCAGCCGGTGCGGGCGGTCGTGCAGGCCGAATTCGCGCGCCAGCGCGGTCTGGAAATCGAACAGCAAGCGATCCTCGCGCCGCCCGGCGAGGTAATGCAGCCTGATGCGAAGTGACTGCAGGAATTGCTCGTTCTGATGGATCTCGCGCAGCTCGGCGCCGGTGATCACGCCGCGGCGCGCCAGCTCGCTCCAGCTCTTGCCGATGCCGGCCGCGCGCGCGATCCAGAGCACGGTCTGCAGGTCGCGCAGGCCCCCGGCGCTTTCCTTGATGTTGGGCTCGAGATTGGTTTCTGCGTAGCGCATATGGCGTTGCTGCTGCTCGAGCAGCTTCGCCTGCAGGAAGACGGAGGGATCGAGCGCGTCGGCGACGCGCTTGACGAACCTCGAGTAGAGATCCCGTTTGCCGGCGAGCAGTCGCGCCTCGAGCAGAGTGGTCTGCACGGTGATGTCCGCTGCCGCCAGCGCGAGGCATTCGTCCAGGGTTCGGACGCTGTGGCCGACCTCGAGCCCGATATCCCACAGCGTTCCGATCAGGTGCTCGATCTTGCGCGCGAGTGAGGCGCTGGCCGGACCCGAGAGCAGGATCAGGAGGTCGACATCGGAGCAGGGGAACAGCTGACCCCGGCCGTAGCCTCCCACGGCAGCGAGCGCGACGTCACGCGGCATGGCGTGGCTTGCCCAGACTTCCCTCAACTGGCGGTCAACCAGCGCCGCCTGGCGGCGCAACATCTCCTTCGGGTACCTGCGCGAAGACAACTCCTCACGCAACTGCGCGCGCGACACGGCGAGCTTCTGCTTCCAGTGGCCGGCGCGCTCATGCGCCGGAATTGCCGCGGCGCCGATCGCAGACTGCAGCTCAGTCATGCTCGCGATTCTGGAGCGCGGGCCTGGGAGGCGCGCCGCTTGACACGGTAAGCACCTCGTAGCCGGACCCGGTCACCAGCACCGTGTGTTCCCACTGCGCCGAGAGGCTGTGGTCCTTGGTCACGACCGTCCAGCCGTCCGCGAGCTGACGGATGTCCGGCTTGCCGGCGTTGATCATGGGCTCGATGGTGAAGGTCATGCCCGGCTCCAGCCTCAGGCCGACGCCCGGTCTGCCGTAGTGCAGGACCTGGGGCTCATCATGGAATTTCCTGCCGATGCCGTGGCCGCAGAATTCGCGCACCACGCTGTAACCGTGGCCTTCCGCATGGGCCTGTATCGCGTGCCCGATATCGCCCAGGTGCGCCCCGGGTCGCACCGACTCGATGCCGCGCCACAGGCATTCGAAGGTCACTTCGCACAGCCGCCGCGCCTGGATCGAAGGGCGCCCGACGTAGAACATCCTGCTGGTGTCGCCGTGGTAGCCATCCTTGATGACGGTGATGTCGATGTTGACGATATCACCGCTGCGCAGTTTCTTGTCCCCGGGCACGCCGTGACATACCACGTGGTTCACGGAAGTGCAGATCGACCGCGGGAACGGCTGGTATCCGGGCGGGGCGTAATTGAGAGGGGC
>JBGQGU010000488.1:0-3056 GCA_041497655.1 Gammaproteobacteria bacterium | reverse complement strand
GGGCGGCAGTGGTGGCGGCGAGATGATCGTGCGCGGCGCCGATCGCGTGCTGGTGATGGGCATCACCGGCAAGCAGGGGACGTTCTGGACCGAACGCATGCAGGCCTACGGGACCAAGGTCGTCGGCGGCACGAATCCAAACAAGGCGGGCACCCTGCATTGCGGCGTGCCGGTCTTCGCCACCGCCCGGGACGCGATGGCCGGTGCCGGCTTCGACGTCGCGGTCCTCTTCATCCCGCCGTTGATGGTCAAGGAAGCCGCCATGGACGCGATCGAGGCCGGCGCCAGAGGCCTGGTCGTGCTGACCGAGCACATCCCGGTGCATGACGTGATGTACTTCGTGGCCGCGGCGAAGGAGCGCGGCGCGTTCATCCTCGGCCCCAATACCGCCGGCGCCGTCACGCCTGGGGAATGCTTCGCCGGTTTCATGCCCGCCTTCAACACGCGCATCTTCAAGAAGGGCTCGATCGGCGTGATTTCCCGCAGCGGCAGCCTGGGCACGCTCTTGTGTCTCAACGTCGTCCAGGCCGGCTACGGCGAATCCGCCTTCATCGGCATCGGCGGCGATCCGATCATCGGCACCACCACGCGCGAGGCGCTCCTGGCCCTCGACGCTTTTCCCGGCACCGAGGCGGTCGTCATCGTGGGCGAGATCGGGGGCTCGATGGAAGAGGAAGCGGCCGATTATGCGAGGACGATGAGCAAGCCCGTGGTCGCCTTCATCGCCGGCGGCGCCGCGCCCAAGGGCAGGAAGATGGGCCATGCCGGCGCTATCGTCATGGGCGACAAGGGAAGCTACGCGTCCAAGCGCTCGGCGCTCGAAACCGCCGGGGTCACCGTGCTGGATACGCCGTCCGAGGTCGGGGCGGCGCTGAAGGCCAGGCTCGGACGCTGAACGGATACTGCGCGTGTGCTCCACGGTGCGGCGGCTGAAGCTTCTCGAGTTCTGAGCAACCTACCCAACGATTGACAACCCAGAGGGCGACCGGTTGTGCGCGGATCGCCTCGATCCCGCAGGCCTCGGTTCCCCGCCACCCCCCTGCGGCTCTACCCAATCGCGCGGGTGTTAATATATCGGAATTCGATATCGGATTCGGATATCGATGCTTGCGATTGACTCGAGGAGACCAGGGTGCCGAATGCTGAAACGCTGTCCGGGACCACAACCGGACGAGAGCCGGTTCTCGCCGTATTCAAGACCTTCCTAAAGCTGGGTTTGACGTCCTTCGGGGGCCCCATCGCCCACCTCGGGTATTTCCGCGAGGAATTCGTGGTCCGGAAGAAATGGGTGGACGATCGCGTCTACGCCGACCTGGTGGCGCTCTGTCAATTCACTCCCGGGCCTGCGAGCAGCAAGGTAGGGATCGGCATCGGCCTGGCGAAAGCCGGATTTTTGGGAGCATTCGCGGCCTGGCTCGCTTTTACCCTGCCATCGGCGCTTGCACTCTTGTTGTTCGCCTACGGTGTCGAATCGCTGGCAGGCGGTCTCGAAGCCGGCTGGCTTCACGGCCTGAAGGTCGTCGCGGTGGCCGTCGTCGCCCAGGCGGTCTGGGGCATGGCGAAAAATCTTTGCCCGGATGCCCCGCGCTTCACGCTCGCGGTGGGGGCGGCAGCCGTTTCCATGATCTGGCCGACCGCGGTGGGGCAAGTAGCGGCCATCGCCGCGGGTGCTCTGATCGGGTGCGTGTTTCTCGGCGCGAAGCACGACGACGTCCACGTGAGCATGGGCATATCACTCGGCAAAACCGCTGGCGCGGTGAGTCTGGCCATATTTTTCGCGCTTCTGCTCGGCTTGCCGGCTGCCTCCGCCCTCTACCCCAGCCAGCCTATCGCGCTCTTCGACAGCTTCTACCGCGCCGGCTCCCTGGTGTTCGGCGGTGGACACGTCGTGCTCCCGCTTCTGCAATCCGAAGTCGTGCCGCCCGGCTGGGTCTCAAACGATACCTTTCTCGCCGGCTATGGCGCCGCACAGGCGGTCCCCGGACCCTTGTTCACGTTCGCCGCCTATCTGGGCGCGGTAATGGGCCCGGAACCGAACGGCTGGCAGGGCGCCCTGCTGTGCCTGCTCGCCATCTTCCTGTCCTCGTTCCTGCTCGTCATCGGCGTGCTGCCGTTCTGGGACGGCCTTCGGCGATACCAGGCCGTGCGCTCCGCCCTCCTCGGCGTCAATGCAGCCGTCGTGGGGCTGCTGCTTGCCGCGCTCTACGATCCGGTGTGGACGAGCGCGATCAAGGGTACAGCTGATTTTGGACTGGGTCTGGCGGCCTTTGCGCTGCTGGTATTCTGGAAGCTTCCTCCGTGGCTGGTCGTCCTGTTGAGCGCTGTCTGCGGATGGGCTCTGGCGAGCGTCGCGCCATGAAGGACTCGGATCTCTACGGAGGTTTCGTCCGACTGCACATCCTCTTTCATGCAAGCAAGGAGCCCGTCTTCGGGCTCGGCATCATGGAGGAGCTGCACCGTCACGGCTACCGGCTGAGCGCGGGAACGCTCTACCCCATGCTCCACGCGATGGAGGAAGCAGGACATCTGCGCTCCCGGTCGCGCAATGTGGAGGGAAAGATCCGCCGCAACTATCTGATCACGGCCAAGGGGCGCAACGCCCTCGCTGCCGCAAAGGACAAGGTCCGGGAGCTGTTCGGTGAGCTGTTCGAGGAGGATTGACGCTGGCCGAGAGCACGACGGCGCATTGAATCCCTTTGCCGCAACAAGCCGGTCGATTACCTCCCCAAGGGACCCTCTGGCAAGGTACAGCGGTTGAAGCTTCTGGAGCTATAACGTCGATCTGTGAACCCAATTGCACCTACGCGGTGCGCTAATCGATTGGCTGCACCGTTTCAGAGCGCTCAGTTCGGAGTTGGCTTGAACGTATTCATAGATTTAATCTTTTTATCAAAGAGTTAGCATCCCAGCTCTACCTGGCCCGCTAGTTGCTCAACAAAGCTTCGTCTATGGAAGCTGATTGAGCACGATATGCGGATAATTTGGACTCTGGCTCGTTTTGCGGTGGCCTTCTTATTAGTTGGCTCACCTGCGCTGGCAACAGGTTTAACACCTCC
>JBGQGU010000487.1:0-3056 GCA_041497655.1 Gammaproteobacteria bacterium | reverse complement strand
GCAGCACGAACAGGATGCCGGCCGCGAGGCCGCCGCGCACCCCGTGCAGCAGCCAGCCGGCATAAGTCGCGAGCTTCTGCGCTTCCGGGCCTGGCAGCAGCACGCAGAAGTTGAGCGCGTGCAGGAAGCGCTGCTCGTCGATCCACTTCTTCTCGTCGACCAGAATGCGGTGCATCAGAGCGATCTGGCCGGCCGGCCCGCCGAACCCGATGCAGCCGATCTTGAACCAGACGCGCAACGCATCGCCAAAGGACACGGCGTCCTCGCGCGTTTCCTCAAGTGGGGTCAACTTGTCCACGTCATCTCCCTTGCGTACGCGAAATCGCGCAAAGGCAGCGCTTGGACGCGGGGCGTCTTCGGAAGCGGGGGGTCTGCCCGACCCCCGCGCGAAACGAAGCGATGTTGCATGAGCCGACTTCGACTGTCAAGAACGCCTCAGTCTGAGCCCATTTTCTTTCGCCGCCGTACGAGGATCAGAAAGAGAGCCGCGACAGACAAGAGCGTGAGCGCCACCCCGGGCCAGAGCCACGGCGGCTCATAACGAAGCGTGACCGTGTGCCGACCGGAGGGGACGGCAACCGCCCGATGGCGCCCGTCTGCACGCATGAGCGCCGCCGGCTGACCGTCTACCGTTGCGTGCCAGCCGCGCGCGTGCGTCGAGCGCACGAGGAGCCATCCCGGTCCATCGCTCTCGGACTCGTAGCGCTCTTCGTCCGGGAGTAGCGAAACGGTTCGTGTGCGCCCGGTGTTGCACGCTGCCACGCGCAAGGCGTCTGGATCTTCGAACGCAACGTCACGGTAGGGGTCCCAAGTCGCAGCGTGCGGCGCCTGCGCCGCGTCGAGCCGCGTCGAAGCCCAATGCGCGCGGCACGCTACCAGCACGCGCGGCCAGGGCCGTTTCAACTCGTAGACGTGAATGGCCAGCCCGGTGATGGCGACCGGCACGGTTGCCCGCAAGCGCAGGTCCGGGTGCTCGATGCGGTCAAAACTCAGGATGCGGCTCACGGCCGCATGGCGGAGCAGAGGCAGAATCTGCATCACGTCGCGGGGATCGTATCCGGCCCATCCGAGCGATGTGAGCAGCGGACTCACGCGCGTGCGATCTTGCGACCCCGCGGTTTCCACGCGGTTCATGACGTTATTGTACGGTTCGAGCTGCTGCCGCATCGCGTAGGTCATCCACAAGTCGGAATCGATCTGGCGCGTGTTCAACCACGCCGGAAAGTTCCGGCTTAAGCTGACGGGAACCGCAAACGCCCGACCGCCCGCCAGGTCATCGAGGCGCTCGGCCGCGATTTCAGGAAGCTGATGGAAGATCAGCGGGGACGACTGCTTGTTGAGACCTGCGCCTGCGCGCGCCAGATCCACTGCTACCACGATCGCGAGCACCGTCGCCGCGAGATGCGGGCGCAGGCGCGATCGCAGCACGGCAATCGCGAGCCCGACGCCGAGCAGTCCGATCACCGCGCAACGGGCGGCATCCCTGGGAAGAATCGCCGCCAATTCCTCGCGTGCGCGTGCGTCGAGCTGAAGCAAGCCGGCGATGTCGTCGGTTGCGAGCCAGCCGGCAGCGGCGATTCCCCCCGCAATCAGCACTCCGATCGCGCTCACTACGGAGAAAACGCCCCAGCCACTGCCTTCGGCAAGCCGGTCCGCTCCTCGCCCGGCAAGCAACGCTGCCGAGAAATGGACGAGGAACAGCGCCTTGCTGGGCGTGCGAAACGCGCTGGCGAACGGAAGATCATGCAGCAGGTTCCACAGCCCGCCCGCAGGTCCCAATGCAAACCAGGCGCCGAGGGCGGCCGCGGCGACGAGCACGATTCGCTCGCGCCGGGGCGCTCTCGCCCCACCAGTGATCGCGAGCGCGAACACCAGCGCACCGAGGTAAATGCTGAGGAAATAGGGCGCTCCATCCGTGAAGATCGCGCCTCCCCACCAGGTCTCGATCGGCCGGGACAGCGCGCCGAACAGGTTCGGCACCAGAAACTGGAACAGCGCCAGCGGCGGGAGCGCCAGGTTAGCGGCCTCGTCGGGGGACAAGCCCGCGCCGCGCTGGGTTTCCGGCAGCACCCCGAGCGTGACGGCCACGGGGATGCCCGCCAGACAAACGCCCAGAACCAGCGCCGCAACCAGCCGTGCCCCCGCAGCAGGTAGATCGGACGCCGCTTCTCCTGTGCGTGCGTCGCGCCAAATGGCGAGCAGCACGCCCAATGCAACGGCCTGCGTGACGATCTCCACCGCCACCGTCGTCAGGCTGATCGCGAGCGCCAGTGCAGCGCCGGCAATCCAGCGTCCGCCGCGGGTCGCCGCTCGCTCGAACGTCAGCAGCACGAACGGCGCCAGCGCGAGCGCCTGCAGGAAAATATAGAGATTCAGTGTCGAGAGCGCGAAGCCGCCGATCGAATACACCGTGCCGCAAACGAAAGCTCCGGGTTGCGACATGCCCCGCGAGCGGCCGAGTGCGTAGGCGCCGAGCGCGGCCAGCGGCAGGTGCAGCGTGAGGAGCCAGGACACGAACTCGGGGCTCGAATCGAGCACGTGCAGCAGATCGAGCGGGTAGAACGAGGGCAGCATGAACTCGCCTTCATGCACGTAGGGATTCCAGAACGGCAATCGTCCCGCGGCAAGTTCGCTGGCCTGATACTGGCGCAGCGGAAAAAACGCGAGCGAGATATCCCGGAAGTAGTAGGTCCACTGCGGAAATGCGGCACCCGGGTCGGGAAGCAGCGCGACCACGACCAATCCCAGCGGCCACAATGCGTCCCGCAAGCGCTGGAGAGCAACCGTCATTCTGAACAATTATCCTGTAACGCTTTTCCTTTGCGGCCATCCTCACCCCCGACCCCTCTCCACCAGTGGAGAGAGGAGGCTCGAGCGCGCCCGCGGAAGGCGGAGCAGGTTCCAAGCGCATTGTACTTGGATGGCGCGTCGTAGGGCGGAAGAGGGGCCCCTCTGGGGATCTGACCCCGGAGACGCGCATGAGATCGGCATTGGAACGACGCGCCCTTGATCGGCTCCACGGTCGCATCCCGCAAGCGGGCCCCTGCTCCACGTTC
>JBGQGU010000486.1:0-3062 GCA_041497655.1 Gammaproteobacteria bacterium | reverse complement strand
CAATTACGTCGTCGAGGGACGCAAGAAGGACCTCATCAACCGCGGCGGCGAGAAGATCAGCGCGGAGGAAATCGAGAACCTGGCTCTGTCGCACCCGGGGATACTGAACGTCGCTTGCGTTCCGATTCCCGACCCGGACCTGGGGGAGAGGATGTGCGCCTGCGTGATCCTGCGCGGCGGCCATTCGTTGACGCTCAAGGAGCTGGTGGATTTCCTCTTTTCCAAGGAGATCGCCAGGTTCAAGCTCCCGGAGCGGCTCGAGATCGTGAGAGAGTTTCCGGTCTCCGCGTTCGGCAAGGTGTCGAAGAAGGCCCTGGCGGAAATGGTGACGCGCAAGCTCGCACAAGAAACGGTGACCAGTGACCAGTGACCGGGTGACCCGTAAGCAATTCGGGGAGTCGTATGCGGATTATTGATTTGCACTGTTATCCCGGCACGAAGGAGTGGATCGCCTGCCAAGGCCCGTATGTCGAGGCGCTCGCGCGCTACTGGAACCGGGAGTGGGGGGCGAAGACCGAGGACGAAGTCGTCAAGGACTTCACCGAGGCGGGGGTCGAGGCGGTGCTGGTCGCGCTCGATCTCGAGACCACTATCAGCACGCCGCCCTGCACCAACGAATACGTGCACGCGATGTGGAAGCGCCATCCCGGGCGCATCATCCAGGCGTGGGGCGCGGTCGAGCCGGCGAAGGGTGAAGTGGCTATCCAGCAGGTGGGAAAGGCCGTGCGGGAGCTCGGCATGATCGGATTTCACTTTCATCCGATCATGCAGCACTTCGCCGTCAACGATCGCCGCTACTACCCCTTATTTGAAGTGATCAACGAGCTCAAAGCCGCGGTGATGATCGATGTCGGCACCACGGGCATGGGCGCGGGCATGCCGGGCGGGATGGGCGCCCGCATCCGGCACGCGCATCCATCCTCGATCGACGATCTCGCGGCGGATTTCCCGAACCTCAGGATCATCATGGCCCATCCCGGTTGGCCGTGGGTGGATGAGACAACCGCAGTTGCTCTGCACAAGGGCAACGTCTACTGGGAGATGTCCGGCTGGGCGCCCAAGCACTTCCCGGCGAGCCTCAAGGTGGACATGCGCGCGCGGCTGCAGGACAAGATCATGTTCGGCAGCGACTACCCGAGCCTGCCCTACGCCCGCATCCTCAAGGAGTGGCAGGAACTCGGCTACAGCGACGCGGTGATGGAGAAGATCTTCCACCAGAATGCGGAACGCATCCTGGGTCTCTGAGGGCCAGCCCCAGAGACCGGTGACGAGTAACGAGCAACGAGTAACGAGTGACGGGCGCGCGCCGATTAGCGCGCGAGCGGATCGGGGCGAACCTGAATGTGCACGGCGCGGGGATGACTGCCCTTGCCGCCTTCCATCAGCCAGGGCGTGCGGTCGCCGCTGGAGCTCCACAAGCCTTTGCCCTTCCAGCCGGCCCTGGGATCGTCGATGCGCCCGTCGAGCCCCTTGGCGTAGAAGCCCATCGGATAGGGGATGCGCATCAGGATCATCTTGCCGTCCTTGAAGGCGACGAAGCCGTCCTGAAGGTTTGCAGTCGAGATCGGCACGTCCTTGCCGAGCCCCACCGTGTCGTGCTGATCGACCCAGGTGTAGTAGCTCGCCTCGGCGCTGTTCGGTCCGATGTCACGGAAGCCCGGGCCCGGATATTGATGGAACGACCAGCCCTCCGGACAGTGATCGCCGGTGGCCTTCGGCCCGTTCAGCGGGCCCCTGCACTTGCCGCGGTCGAAGCTGCCGAGGTGCCCGCTGCCGAGCGACACCCAGACCACGCCCTTGCTGTCGATGTCGCCGCCGCGCGGGCCGAAGCCCGGCATCGGGACATGATAGATTTCAGAAAGTTGCGTCTTGGGATCGAACCGGAGCACCCCGCCGCGTCCGGCAAAAACGCCGACGGCGTACCAGACCGACCCGTCTACCGGATTTGGCATTACCGCGTACGGCCCGGAGCCGGCGGTGATGCGCATGTCCTTGTTCGCTTCCGTCGGCTTGCCTGCCTCAGTGTAGTCATCGCGCTTGCCGTTGCCGTTGGTGTCGAGGACAAACGGTGACCAGCCCTGCGATCTGGCCGCGTCGCCGGTTTCGTCGAACATCTTCACATTGAGCCAAGCCGCTACCGGCCCGCTGCCGCTGACCCACAGCGTGTTGTTGGAGTCGTAGCCGAACTGCAGGTGATGGGTGCCGAAGCAGGTGTCGACAAAGGTGTACTTCATTGTCTTCGGATCGAGCATGGAGAGCTGCCGGCTGCTCATTTCGAGCGGGAACGCCTTTGCCGAGGGATGATCCGAGCCCTTCTTGCAGAAGTCCGGATTGGGGCGGCCGCGTATGCTCGCCGTGAGCCAAAGCCGGCCCTTCTCGTCGAACATGGAGTTGTGGTTGTTGGCCCTGGTGTCCCACAGTTGCCGATCCCCCCAATAGGGCGAAGGCGCCGCCGGCTTGACGCTCGCCGCATGGCCGGGCCCGAGCGAGAGCGGCATGTTCTCATCCCGTACCGGCATCTTGAAGAACGTCACCTTGTGCGTCTTGGGATCGAGAATCGGCATCATGTCGGTGGAATATTCCGGCGAGCCGTAGAGCGGGCCGTAGGCATTGACCGTTGGTTTGCGCCGGTCCGACGAGATCAGATCGTGGAGGTACTTGTCCGGGGTGGACCACTCCCACGACGTGATGACGACGTTCCGCTCGAGGCCTTCCGGCCGCTTGGGCTTGGCGAACGGCAGCTCGCCTTTGGCGATGCGGTCGGTCCAGTCGCCGAAATACTTGAAGGGCGCGCCGCCGAGCTGGCCGGCGATCCGGTTCGTCATCTGCTCGCCGGACTGTCCCGACTCGATGCGACGGATCCATGCCTCCTCTCCCGACTTGAATGTGCCGAGCGCCGCGGGGATCGTCCGCGTCGATTCCTGGCCAAGCTGATGGCAGCCGACGCAGTCGACGTTTTTCATCCGCAAGATCCACTGGTCGCGGGCGACATTCTTGGGAATCGCGCCCGTGCCGCCGAACTCGCTCTCCGGCGGAATTTTCATCATCGTGTACCAGTAGAT
>JBGQGU010000485.1:0-3067 GCA_041497655.1 Gammaproteobacteria bacterium | reverse complement strand
TCAGCCAGGGATAGGCGCTGCAGGCCGCGACGATGGCGAAGGAGGCGACAGCGGGCTTCAGCGCGAATAGAGAAGCGAGCAGCGCCACGTTGCCTCCGGCGCGCCGGCTGGCGGCGAGACGGCCGCCCGCCCAGTAGCCGAGCGCGAGCGCGACCAGCGTAATCGAGAGGATGCCGGTCCAGATATAGAGGCTGACGCCGAAATAAGGCGTCATGATGCGCGAGGCGAGCAGCTCCAGCGCGAGCACCGCCGCGCCGGAGAGAAAGACGATGGCGTAGAGCATCATGTTATCCGTTCTTGTCGGGTATAATCCGGCCCTTTCCGGACGCGCGGGTTTGGCCGGGCGTCAAACCCGAATTTAACCACAGATGTACGTGGGTTGATGTGGTCTTGATTCTATCCGTGTTCATCCGTGTTCATCTGTGGGTTGGTGAGTTTTCGGACTGCTTCCGATGAGACCATCTGTGCAGTCCTTCCGACGGAGTGTTTCCGGCGCGGCCCGGTTTGCGGGCTGCGTTGCGGCGCTGGCGGCGCTTTTCGCGGCGCCGGCCTGGGCAGCCGAGCCGAGGGTGCCGTACGTTCCGACACCGCAGGAAGTCGTGGAGCGCATGCTGGAAATCGCCAAGGTCGGGCCCCATGATTACCTGATAGATCTGGGCTCTGGAGATGGACGCATCGTGGTCACCGCGGCGAGAAAATACGGAACACGCGGCTTTGGCGTGGATCTCAACCCCGAGCGCATCCGGGAAAGCAACGAGAACGCGCGTCGGGCGGGCGTCACCGACAAGGTCGCCTTCTACCAGCGGGATCTGTTCGAGACCAGCCTCGCCGAGGCCACGGTCATCACTATGTACCTGCTGCCCCAGGTCAACATCGAGTTGAGGCCGAAGCTGCTGGAGCTCAGACCCGGCACGCGCCTCGTCTCGCACGATTTCGACATGGGCGACTGGAAACCGGACAACTACATCAAGATGGACGCCCAGGACAAGTACGGAGGCGCCGGTGGATCCAGCGAAATCTACTTCTGGATCGTGCCGGCCCGTGTAGCCGGAGTCTGGCGGTGGGAGTTGCCTGTATCGGGCAAGCCGCTCGCCTACGAGCTCACGCTGGAGCAGAAGTACCAGGTGATCACGGGGTCGGCCTCGGTCGGCGGCCGCGCCGCCAGGCTGCAGGATGCGCGCCTGCGCGGCGACGAGATCCGTCTTGTCTTTACGGCGGAAGTGAATGGCTCGCCCGTGAAACATGAGTTCACCGGCAAGGTCGCGGGCGAGGCCGCCACCGGCTCGGCGCGGCTGTCGGGCGCCCGCCTGCAGGGGCAGCACGAATGGAATGCGCGGCGCATGACACAGTTTTCGACAGGCGAACGCAAGGATCAGCTTCGCTTCTCGCAATCTCCGCACGGCGCGTTTCATTAAGTGGACCATCACATTTCAGTAAGCGGCACCGCGGTGCGGCTTGGTCGCGTGCTCATCGTCGCGTGCCTCTCGACGGCGCCGGCGCTTGCGCAGGATTGGGGCGATACCCCGTACGTGCAGACGCCGCAGAACGTGGTGGACACGATGCTGGAGATCGCCAGGGTCGGGCCCGGCGATTACGTCATCGACCTCGGGTCGGGCGACGGGCGCATGGTGATCACCGCGGCGAAACAGCGCGGGGCACGCGGTTTCGGCGTGGACCTCGACCGCAAGCTGGTCGCGCTTGCCAACCGCAACGCAGCCAGGGCCGGCGTCGCGGACCGCGCGGTGTTCTACGAGCGCGACTTGCACGCGACCGACGTCGCCTCCGCCTCCGTTCTCACCCTCTACCTGCTGCCGGAAGTGAATCTGATGATCCGCAGCCGGCTCCTCGCCACCCTGAGGCCGGGGACGCGCATCGTGTCCCACGACTACGGCATGGGCGAGTGGCCGCCGGATTACCAGACGGAGCTGGCGGCGCCCGGCAAGACAGTGGGGATTGGCCAGCGCAGCAAGATCTTCTACTGGATGGTGCCGGGCCGCGCCGCCGGCCGCTGGCTGTGGCGGCTCGCGCCGGACGGCAAGCCCGTCGAGTTCGAGCTCGCGGTCCAGCAGAATTTCCAGGTGATCGAAGGCACCTTCAAGGCAGGCGGACGCACCGCCCGCATGGAAAATGCCAGACTCGCCGGCGAGAGCATCGACTTCTCGGCGGTGGTGGACGGGACCCGCTACGAATTCTCCGGCCGCATCACCAATCACGCGATCGAGGGCAAGGCGCGCATGTCCCGCTGCGTGGAATCGCGGGAGCTGGCGTGGTCCGCCGCGCGCACCGAGATCTGGGAGCCGCGCCACGCGTCCCTGACCAGCGAACAGGCGGTCAAGGAAATTCATTGAATCTGCGTTCATCTGCGGCTGTATTGTTGTTTGCTGGAAGCGCAATTGCGGCCACGCCGGGCGCGCTTCCGGACATCCCGACACCCTATCTGCCCTCCACCCAGGTCGCAGTGGACGAGATGCTGCGGCTCGCCGGCACCGGCCCCGATGACCTGGTGGTGGACCTCGGCTCCGGCGACGGGCGGGTGGTGATCGCCGCCGCACGCGACTACGGTGCCCGCGGCCTCGGCATCGAGATCGATCCCAAGCTGGTGGCGGAAAGTGAGGCCAACGCACGGCAGGCGGGCGTGGCGGAGCGCGTCGCATTCCGCCAGGGAGATGTGCTCGCTGCGGATTACCATGCGGCCACGGTCGTCACGCTGTACCTGCTGCCCAACCTGGTGGACAAGCTCAAGCCCAGGCTGCTCGCCGAGCTCAAGCCCGGCACCCGCATCGTCGCGCACGATTACGGGTTTTCCGATTGGAAGCCGGACCGGAGCGTCGTCATCTCCAAGACCTACCACCTGTACCTCGTTCCCGCGGCCGTCGCAGGCAAATGGCGGCTGCACGCCGTCCTGCCCGAGGGCGAGCGCGATTATGAATTCGACTTCGAGCAGCGCTACCAGGAGATCCGCGGCGGGGCGCGCGTCTCCGGCGGCTACCTGCCGGCGTTCGAGGCGCGGCTCACGGGCGAGCGCATCGCCTTCGTGCTGGTGGACAACGGCACGAGCCACCGTTTC
>JBGQGU010000484.1:0-3069 GCA_041497655.1 Gammaproteobacteria bacterium | reverse complement strand
GGAATCTGCCGGTAGAGCCGTGAATTCCGTCACAGCACCACCATGACTCGCGCCAAGCACATCCTGGTCATCAACGGCCCCAACCTCAATCTCCTCGGGTCCCGTGAAAGCAAGCATTACGGCAGGGACACGCTCAGGGCGATTAACGTCCGCCTTGCGCGGCGGGCCAAGGAGGGCAGGGTCCGGCTTGCAAGCTATCAGAGCAATTCCGAGTCGGAGCTGGTGGAGCGCATCCAGCAGGCGCGCGGGGAGGGGGTGGACTTCATCATCATCAACCCCGCCGCCTACACCCACACCAGCGTGGCGCTGCGCGACGCGCTGGCGGCGGTCGGCATCCCCTTCGTCGAGGTGCATTTGTCCAACGTGTTCGCGCGCGAGTCCTTCCGCCGAGAATCCTATTTCACCGACATCGCGGTCGGGATCATCAGCGGACTCGGCGCCAAGGGCTACGAGCTGGCCCTGGAGTTTGCCCTGCAATATTCCAGAAAGAGGGGATAGGCATGGACCTGCGCAAGGTTAAGACGCTGATTGACCTGGTGCAGCAGTCGGGCATCGCCGAACTCGAGATCACCGAGGGCGAGGAGAAGGTCCGTATCAGCCGCGGTGTGACGGGGGCGCAACAAGCGGCGGCCGTGTCGCATGTCGTGACGCTGCCGCAAGCGGGGCCGGCCCCCGCCGCGGCCGGAGCGCCGGCCGCGCCCGCGGGGGGGGAAGCCACGCCGTCGCCCGAGGGGCACGTCATCCGCTCACCCATGGTCGGCACCTTCTACCGCTGCTCCGCGCCCGGGGCGAAGGCATTCGTCGACGTGGGGCAGGCGGTCAAGGCGGGCGACACCCTCTGCATCATCGAGGCGATGAAGCTCTTGAACGAGATCGACGCTGATCAGGACGGCACGGTCAAGGCGATCCTGGTGGAGAACGGCCAGCCGGTGGAGTATGGAGAACCGCTGTTCATCCTCGGGTAATGGGTGATGGGTAACGAGTGACGAGGAATGAGTGTCGAGGGACGAGAACGTAAAAGGGCGTTTACACCTCAACACTCAACACTCGACACTAGACCCCTGACACGCGACACCCATCACCGGTTTTCCTGATGTTCGAGAAGATCCTGATCGCCAACCGCGGAGAGGTCGCGCTGCGCATCCAGCGCGCCTGCCGCGAACTGAGCATCAAGACGGTGGTGGTGCACTCGGAGGCCGACCGCGACGCCAAGTACGTCAAGCTGGCCGACGAATCAGTGTGCATCGGGCCCGCACCCTCGAGCGCGAGCTACCTCAATATCCCCGCCATCATCAGCGCCGCCGAGGTGACGGACGCCGAGGCGATCCACCCCGGCTGGGGCTTTCTCGCCGAGAACGCCGACTTCGCCGAGCGCGTCGTGCAGAGTGGATTCGTATTCGTCGGCCCGAGGGCCGAGACTATCCGCCTGCTGGGCGACAAGGTGAACGCCAAGAACGCGATGAAAAAGGCGGGGCTGCCGGTGGTGCCGGGCGTGGACGAGCCGCTGCCGCAGGAACCGAACGACGCGGTGAAGATCGCGCGCTCGATCGGCTACCCGGTGATCATCAAGTCGGCAGGCGGTGGCGGGGGCCGCGGCATGCGCGTGGTGCACACAGAGGCCGCGCTGTTGACCGCGGTGCAGACCACGCGGGCGGAGGCACAAACGACCTTCGGCAACCCCACGGTCTACCTGGAGAAGTATCTGGAGGATCCGCGCCACATCGAGTTCCAGGTGCTCGCCGACCGCTTCCGCAACGCGATCCACCTCGGCGAGCGCGACTGCTCGATGCAGCGGCGGCACCAGAAAGTGATCGAGGAAGCCCCGGCGCAGCTCGTCAGCACGCGCAGCCGTTTCCGCATCGCCGAGCGCTGCGCCGAGGCCTGCCACAAGCTCGGCTACGAGGGCGCGGCGACGTTCGAGTTCCTGTACGAGGGCGGCGAGTTCTACTTCATCGAGATCAACACGCGGCTCCAGGTCGAGCATCCCGTGACCGAGATGATCACCGGCATCGACATCGTGCAGCAGCAGATACGCATCGCGGCGGGCGAGAAGCTCCGCATCAAGCAGCGCGATGTGCAATTCCGCGGCCACGCCATCGAATGCCGCATCAATGCCGAGGACCCGTACCGTTTCACCCCCTCGCCGGGACGCATCACTTCCTATCACATGCCCGGCGGGCCCGGCATCCGCGTGGACTCCCACGCCTACAGCGGCTACTTCGTGCCGCCGCACTACGATTCGCTGATCGGCAAGATCATCGCCTACGGCGACACCCGCGAGCAAGCGATCGCGCGGCTGAGCATCGCTCTCTCCGAGACCGTGATCGAGGGCATCAAGACCAACATCCCGCTGCACCAGGAGCTGCTGCAGGACGCCGCGTTCCTGAGCGGCGGCACCAGCATTCACTATCTCGAGCAGAAGCTCGCCAAGCTTGCCAGGGAGGAATGAGGATCGAGGATCGAGGATTGAGGAAAAACGCTGTTTGCCGGGCGCTCACTCAATCCTCAGTCCTAATAACTCAATCCTAGAGTGGCCTGGCTTTGCGTTTCCTTCGAGGTGGCGGCGCGCGACGTCGAAACGCTCACTGACGCGCTGCTCGAGGCCGGCGCGGCGAGCGTCGATGTGGCTGACGCCGTTGCCGGCTCCGCGGCCGAGGAGGCGGTCTTCGCCGAAGCTGGCGCCGCGGCACCGCGACCCTGGCGTCGCAGCCTGGTGAGCGCGCTCCTCGCGCAGGGCGCAGACGCCGCGGCGTTGGTCGGAACGGCATGCGCGCGCGCCGGCATCGCGCCGCCGCCGTGCCGGGTGCGCGAGGTTGCCGAGCAGGATTGGGTGCGCGCGAGCCGGGACCAGCTGGCTCCCATCCGCGTTTCGCCGCGGCTGTGGATCGTCCCCAGCTGGCACGAGGCGCCCGCGCCGGGCGCCGTCAATATCGTGCTCGACCCGGGGCTTGCGTTTGGCACCGGACACCACCCGACCACGCGGATGTGCCTGCGCTGGCTCGAGCGGGTGGTCCGCGGCGGGGAGACGGTGCTCGATTTCGGCTGCGGCTCCGGCATACTCGCCATCGC
>JBGQGU010000483.1:0-3072 GCA_041497655.1 Gammaproteobacteria bacterium | reverse complement strand
GCTGCCGCAGCAGATCGAATTCGCGCGGTTGAATCTCACCTACGTCGTGCTCTCCAAGCGCAAACTCATTCAGCTCGTCGAGGAGAAGCGCGTGGACGGCTGGGACGATCCGCGCATGCCCACCCTCGCCGGCGCGCGGCGGCGCGGCTACACCCCGGAAGGCATCCGCCGCTTCGCCGAGCGCATCGGCGTCGCCAAGGCCGACTCGTGGATCGACTATTCCATTCTCGAGGATTGCATGCGCGAGCATCTCAACGAGGTTGCGCCGCGCCGCATCGCCGTGCTCGATCCGGTCAAGCTCGTCATAGACAACTATCCCGAGGGGCGCGGCGAGGAATGCCGCCCGCCCAACCATCCGCAGAAGCCGGAACAGGGGACCCGCGCCGTCCCGTTCTCAAGAGAGCTGTGGATCGAGCGCGAGGACGTCACGGACCATCCGCCCAAGGGCTACTTCCGGCTCTTTCCCGGCAACGAGGTGCGGTTGCGCTACGCGTTCCTGATCAGGTGTGACAGCGTGGAGAAAGACGCGGCAGGCAAAATCACGGCCGTGCACTGCACCTACGACCCCGACACGAAGTCGGGCACGCCCGGCGCGGAAAAGCGCAAGGTGAAGGGCAACATCCACTGGGTCTCTGCGCAGCACGCCTGCCGCGGCGAGGTGCGGCTCTACGACCGTCTGTTCAAGGTGCCGCAACCCGGCAAGTCTTCATCCCCTCTCCCAGCCCCCATCCCATGCCCTTCCCCCATGCAGGGGAAGGGAATCTCGAGCCTCCCCTCTCCGCTCGGGAGAGGGGCGGGGGTGAGGGATGGAGAGGGTCGGGGTGAGGGTGGGGTTGGCGAGGGGGCCGATGATCCGCGTTGGCTGGCCGACCTCAACCCTGACTCAGTGAAAAATGCCACCGCCTTTCTCGAGCCCGCGCTCAAGGACGTGAAGCCCGAGGATCGCTTCCAGTTCGAGCGGCATGGGTATTTTGTGGCTGACCTCAGGGACTCGAAGCCCGGCACGCCGGTGTTCAACCGGACGGTGACGCTGCGGGATTCCTGGGCTAGCAGCCTGTCGGACTTGACGCCCCGACAGGCTGCTAAAGCAAAATCGCCCGAGGATCCGACATGAGATGTACTGGAACCCGCTCTGTTAACCCGCGATTCACATCCAGGGCGGGGTGGCGTTCATGTTTGCATCGCCCATTTCCGCCGCATTCCAGCAGGCGGTTTTGCCTAAGGAGTTTGTCGGACCTAAGTCCGACAAACTCCTAGGGACGGAAGATAGCGGCATCCTTTCCCCGCGGCGGGGTACGGTCATACCATAAGTAACCACGCTGGAGAGGCGAATCATATGACGACAGGATCCAGGACCCTCTTGATCGCCGCGGTCGCGTTCGTCGTGGCGGCGGCGCTCGGCTACTGGGCCTACGGCACCCACAGGAAAAGCGAAGTGGGCAAAGCGGTCATGGCGCTCGCGCAGGAAACGGGCCGGCACCTGCAAGACGCGCTGAGCGCGGAACCGAGCCGGCCATCGACCGAAATCGTGCAGGCGATCGGCGAATACGCCGCTGCGGCGAGCCGCAACCTCGAGGCCCTGAAGCACCTCGACGCGGCCGGCAACCAGGAGCTGGTGGACGCCCTGGACGATTACCTCCTCACCAGCCGGGAGATCTTCGGCAGGCAGGCTGCGAGCTACAGGTTCCGGCGGCAGCTGCTCGCAAGCACGCAGGCGCTGCGCGATCACATGCGCGCGGACAACCGCACCGGGGCCTGGGTCCGGGAGGCGGTGCAGGGCAAGGAGCGCGTGGAGAAGGACTACCGCGACTACCTGGGCGCGGCCGAGGCGCTCGACAAGCTGCTGGAGTCGTTCCCCGCCTCGCTGGCGAAGCTGGCGTCGCGCTCAGGAGGGGCTCCGCTCGTTGACACCAAGCTGGTTGCGGAGGCCCGCAAGCGCTCGAGCGCGGCGCTGCAGCAGGCGACCGAGGAGGTCGAGAAAATCAGGCAGTTCACTGTCCGCCGCTGAAAACAGGGAACGCGTGACGAGTGACGGACTAGTTGTCAGTCGTCAGTTGTCAGTTGGCAGTCGTCAGTTGGCAGCAACTGCAAACTGCCCACTGCAAACTGTAAACTATTTCATCCCTCATCCCTACCCGCCGAGCGGCTTCTGCCCGGCGGCAGCCGCGTAATACTCCCAGGCGCGCGACGCGACTTTCCCGGCAGGACCGGTCTGGTCGCGGACGAGAACGGCCTCCTCGCGGGTAAACGCGCGCAGCCGCGCGGCATCGCCGCCCGCCGCCGCCAGCATGCGCAGTTGCAGTTCGGCGCTCTCCTCCAGGAAGCACGCCGCGACCGTCGCGGCGCGCACGTCCTGGAACGCCGTGCTGATGCCGTGGCCGCGCATCATGACCGCGACGCCCCCGCCAAGCCGCTGCGCGACAAGGTCTCCCAGCTCGCGCGAGCGGATGAGGCCGACGCGCTCGTACTCCGGTACGCCGTCGGCGAAGGCGCCGCCCTGGTTGTGGACGACGCGATGGGGCTGCCCGATCTGGGTGAGCGAGATGCAGGCCAGCGGATGGGCGTGAACGACGCCGTTGACGTCGGGCCGCGCGGCATAGATGCGCGCGTGAATCCAGAACTCGCTGTTCGGCGTTCCCCCGCCGGACAGGATTTTCCCGTCCGTATCGATGGTGAGCAGGTCATTCTCGTCGGCAAGACCCGGGCTGCGGCGGGTGGGGATGTAGAACTTATTCGTGTCCGGAATCCGCGCGCTCACGTGGCCGAACGCTTTCGACAGCCCGAAGCGCTCGATGATCCGGTTGGCGAGCGCCACGTCGTGCCGCAGGTCCTGTTCGGTGCTCACGGAACGCCTCCTCAAGTCGACAAAATCGGTGTCATTTCCGATATTGGTTCACAAGTGACGCGGTGACGAAGTGAGGGGTTCTTCCCTCATCCCTCATAAATCTCAAACTCCAAATCCCAAACTCCAAATCACAAACAAAACTCAAATTCCAAACTCCAAACGTTTGGTGCTTAGTGCTTGAGATTTGGTGCTTGTTTGTAATTTGGTGCTTAGCATTTGGTGCTTGT
>JBGQGU010000482.1:0-3073 GCA_041497655.1 Gammaproteobacteria bacterium | reverse complement strand
GCCGCCTCGGCGCGCCGGGTGAGGTCGCCGAGACCGAGATTGCACGGCGTGATCGTGGAATAGCCGTTGGCGATGCCGATGATCGGCTTCCTGAAGTCGGCGTCCTTGAAGCCGACCGCGCGCAGCATCGCGCGGTTCGGCGAGCGTTGCACGCCCTGGGTGATCAGCTGGCTGCGCTTGTTGAACGGCATGGGGAAACTCCGGCAGCGGCCTATATAATGAGGGCGCCATTTTAGCAGTCTGCCAGACGGTTGGGTCTTGCCTTAGGAATTTGCCGGATCTGGGCCCGGCAAATTCCTGATGCTGGTCCATCCCCAATTTGACCCGGTCGCGGTGAGCGTCGGCCCGCTGGCGGTGCGCTGGTACGGCTTGATGTATCTCATCGGCTTTGCGTTGCTCTGGGCCGCCGGCCGCTACCGCATTGCGCGAACGCCCGGGGCCGTGTGGACGGCGAAGGACCTCGATGACGCGCTGTTCTACGGGATCCTGGGCACCATCATCGGCGGGCGCCTGGGCTATGTTCTCTTCTATAAGCTCTCCGACTATGCCGCCGAGCCCTGGCGCATCTTCTATGTCTGGGAAGGCGGCATGTCGTTCCACGGCGGGATGCTGGGCGTGATCCTCGCGCTGGCGTGGTTCGCGAGGAGCCGCCGGCAGGACTGGCTCGCCGTCACCGACTTCATCGCGCCGCTGGTGCCGCTCGGGCTCGGCGCCGGGCGGCTCGGCAATTTCATCAACGCCGAGCTGTGGGGCCGCCCCGCCACGGTGCCGTGGGCGATGGTGTTCCCGAACGTTGACGGCGTGCCGCGCCACCCCTCGCAGCTCTATGAATTCGCGCTGGAGGGCGTATTGCTATTCGGGGTCCTGTGGTGGTTCTCGCAGCGGCCACGCCCGCGCGGCGCGGTCTCGGGGGCGTTCCTGCTGGGTTACGGGCTGTTCCGCTTCCTGGTCGAATTCACGCGCGAGCCCGACCGCTACCTCGGGCTGCTCTCGCTGGGACTTTCGATGGGACAGTGGCTGTCGGCGCCGATGATAATCGCCGGAGCGGCGATAATCCTTTGGGCTTACCGCTCCGCTGCGCGTTGAGCGGCGATTCGTTCGTCCGCTCCAACGCGCAGAGTTAAACCGGCGCTAGCGTCCGGCTTTAACTCTAAATGGGCTTCGCGGCCGCGGCGCGGCGGTCGAGCAGCCGCCCGAAGTTGGAGAGCGAGATCAGGTGCGCATAGACGCGCGCCAGTATCCCCTTCTGGGTGAGCTCCTTCAGCTTTTCGGGAGCGAGTTCCGCGAGCCTCTGCTCCGCAATGCGGAACATGCCTGTCATCGATACCGCAGTACCCTGGTTGGGGACCGCCTGCACGGTGAAGGATTCCAGCAGCTGCAGCCGGGCGAGCTCGCGGCACATCTCCTCGGCGCGCACCAGGTCGGCCTCGTACTCGAACAGGAGCTTGCGGCGCTCCTCCCACGCCGGCAGCGGCGCTCCCTTCCCGTCGTGCAACGCTTCGCCCTTGTCGCTCAGCGCGCGCTTCTCCACGCAAGCAACGCGTTCCGCCTGTTCCTTCCCGTCGACCGTCACCCGCGTCATGCAGAAGGGATAGCGCCGCACGTAAGCGGGCAGGTAGACGGTGGCATCCCAACTCTCGTTCGCGGTGACGAACAGGTTCTGCTGGTTCTCCAGCCCCAGCACGGCCATGGCGATCACGTTGGACACATCGGCGCCGACAAAAGCGATGGGGTAGTCCCGGCACGCGACCGTGAACTCGGTGAAGGAAAGCGGCAGCGCGGTGAGACTGCGGAAGGCCGGCGGCAGCTTCCGTGCCTCGGGCAGCACCACGCGGTGCTGCTGGGTAAGCGGAACGATTTCCTGATAGCCGTATGGCGGCTTGATATCCATAGCGGCGAAGCGCGCCCGCTGGTGACGATTTTCGCAAAACTTCTGCTTCGATTGTCCCCTTGCACTAACCCATTGTAAAATCGCGCTTCGCCGCTTAGGCGTGGGGACGTAGCTCAGCTGGGAGAGCGTCGCGTTCGCAATGCGAAGGTCGGGAGTTCGATCCTCCTCGTCTCCACCAAGAAAATGCCGCGAATCGTCCGGGCATTTTCTGAGCTTTATTCCTCAAAGAGCCACGTCGGTCTCGCATTTGGCCCTGGGTAAGTCCAAGAAAAGACCCACCGGATTCATGCGTGGTCCGTTTCGTCGCCGCGGGGCACCCCCGGCGGACGCCATCGAGATTCCCAGGAAACACGGCGGGCCTTCTGGCAAAATAGCGGCGCGGCGGGCACCCCAACGAGAACAACGCCATGTTCAGCAGACTGATACCACGCGAGGCGAAGTTCTTCGACCTGTTCAACGCCCATGCGGCGCTGATCGTCGAGGGCAGCCACGCGCTGGTCCAGCTCGTGGCCGATCCCGCGACATTCACCGCCCATGCCGAGCGCATCGACACGGCCGAGCGCGGCGCCGACAAGATCACGCACGAGACGATAACGCTGCTGCACAAGACGTTCATCACGCCTCTCGACCGCGACCAGATCCACCAGCTCATCACCAACATGGACGACATCCTGGACCTCATCCAGGACGTGGCCGAGACGATCGTGCTCTATGACATTCGGCGCACGACCGCCGAGGCGCAGCAGCTTGCCCAGATCTGCCAGATGACCTGCGATCGCGTGAAGGTGGCCGTCGACCTGCTCGCCAACCTGCGCGACACGGAGGCGATACTCAAGACCTGCGAGGAGATCGACCGGCTGGAATCGGACGCCGATCGGGTGATGCGCTCCGCCATGTCGCGGCTGTTCCGCGAGGAGTCCGATGTCAAGCAGCTGATCAAGCTGCGCACGATCTACGAGCTGCTCGAGCTGATCACCGACCGCTGCGAGGACGTGGCGAACATCGTCGAAGGCATCGTGCTGGAGCATTCATAGCTATCCGCCTGACCTGCCTGTGCGGCGGATAGCTATCATGGAAAGCTTCGAAGGATATGGCATGAACCAGCAGCAGTCGACCGGTGCGTGCGAGCCGCCGAGCAAGGCGTCCACGGGGATCTCGTGTCCTCGCCTACCCTGTTCGGTG
>JBGQGU010000481.1:0-3075 GCA_041497655.1 Gammaproteobacteria bacterium | reverse complement strand
CTCGCCGCGAGCAGCACCGGGCGCGCCTCGCCGAAACCGCGGCGCAGTGTCTTCCCGAGTTCCAGTTGCTCCGGCGGCGGAGCGATATCGAATTTCACGTTGCCGGTGACGCGCACATCACCCGCCCCGAGCGCGGTGAGGCGCCGCGCGTCGTCCTCGCTCTGCGCCGCCACCGCCGCGAACCCGGCCAGGCTCTCGCGCACGAGTCCCCCGAACCGCCGGTATCCGACATAGGATTTCCCGGAAAGGCGCGCATTCACCAGAAAAAGCGGGATGGAGCGCGCGCGGCCGGCGCGGATCAGGTTGGGCCAGATCTCGGTCTCCATCACGATGCCGACCCGCGGCCGGAAATGATCGAGAAACCGCACCACCGCCCCGGGATAGTCGTACGGCAAGTAGCAGCGCGCGACTCTCCCGCCGAACAGCGTCTCGCCTGCCTCCCGCCCCGTCGGCGTCATATGCGTGAGCAGGATGCGGTGTTGCGGATACTTCACCTGCAGCACGCGCACCAGCGGCTCGGCCGCGCGGGTCTCGCCCACGGACACCGCGTGCAACCAGATGAGTGGCGCCTCCGGCATCGCCGTGTAATACCCGAAGCGCTCCGCGACATGCCGAAGATAGGCGGGCTGGCGGCGCGCGCGCAGCAGCAGACGCAGCAATGCCCAGGGCAACAACAAATACAGGGCAAGTGTGTAGAACCGGCGCATCAGACGGAGCCCGGAACGACCTCACGGATGGCTTCCGCGACTGCGCTGACAGGAGGCGGCTTGCCGATGTGCCCGCGGTACGCGGTCGGTCCCGGGCCGATCGGGGAAGCATCGACGGGATTTGAGTCGCAGAAGATGCCGACGACCGGGCGCGCCAGCGCTGCGGCAAGGTGCGTGAAGCCGGTATCGACACCGACAACGACTGCCGCCCCGGCTACCAAGGCCGACATCTCATCGAGCGAAAACTTCGGCGGAACGATCGCACGGGCAGCCGCTGCCGCAATTCTCTCGCTGCGGGCGCGTTCCTCGCTGCTGCCCCAGGGCAGGATGCACGCGTAGCCGGCTCGCTCCAGGAGCCGGACCAGTTCCACCCAGTTCGCCTCCGGCCAGAGCTTCGCCGCGCGAGCGGTCGAATGAAACGCAAGGCAGTAACGGCCGGCCGCGACTGCGGGGCGCGGGACTCGAGGCGCTATGCCGTAGTCGATCGTGTCGGCAACGGCATAGCCCAGCGCGCGCGCCGCGACCGAGCGGTAACGAAAAACCTTGTGCGCCTCCCGCGGAAACTCGCAGGTGATGTTGTAGAACATGGAGGCGAACCGCTCGCGCGCGGTAGCGGGCCCGAAACCGCAGATCGGACCGCGCGCGAGTTTCGCCACGAGGGCGCTTTTCAGCAATCCCTGCGTCTCGACGATCGCGTCGTAGGCGTGGCTGCGCAACTGCCGGCGGAATGCCCTGAACTCGCCCCAGTTCGCCCTCGAGAACGGCGCGTGTCGCCAGCGGCGCAGGGCAAACGGAATGACTTGATCCACCGCCGGGTGCATCGCCACCAGCGGCACGTATTCTTCATCGACCACCCAGTCGATGCGGCCGTCGGGAAAGGCCTTGCGGATGTCGCCCGCTACCGGCAGGTTGTGGATCACGTCCCCCATGGACGACATCTTGACCAGCAGAATTTTCTTCATTGCGCGGGCGCCCCGAGCGTGCGCCGTCGTTAGCCTACACGGAAACGCGCTTTACGCATAGAATAGCGGGCACGAACAACGATTCCAATTCAGGTACTTACCTTCTGTGCGCACGGTCATGACAGGAGTCCACGCGTGATACTGGTTACAGGTGGAGCGGGATTCATCGGTTCCAATTTTGTGCTGCAGTGGATCGAAAGCGAACCCGGCCCGGTCGTCAACCTCGACAAGCTGACCTACGCCGGCAATCCGGAGAACTTCTCCAGCCTGAAAGGCAACGCGCGCCATCTCTTCGTGCGCGGCGAGATCGGCGATCGCGCGCTGGTCGGCAGGCTGCTGCAGGAGCACAAGCCGGGCGCGATCGTCAATTTCGCCGCTGAGAGCCACGTGGACCGCTCGATCCACGGTCCCGCCGATTTCGTGCAGACCAACGTGATGGGCACGTTCGCCCTGCTCGAGGAAGCGCGCGCCTACTGGTCGGCGCTCGCACAGCCGGAAAAGGACCGGTTCCGCTTCCTGCACGTTTCGACCGACGAGGTCTACGGCTCGCTCGGTTCCCGCGACCCCGCTTTCACCGAAACCGCCCCGTACGCGCCGAACAGCCCCTACGCCGCGTCCAAGGCCGCCGCTGACCATCTGGTGCGCGCCTACCACCATACCTATGGCCTGCCGACGATCACGACCAACTGCTCCAACAACTATGGCCCCTGCCAGTTCCCCGAGAAGCTCATCCCGCTGATGGTCCTCAACGGATGGCGCCAGAAACCGCTGCCGGTCTACGGTGACGGACGGAACGTTCGCGACTGGCTCTACGTCGGGGACCACTGTGCCGCCGTGCGCCTCGCCCTCGCCAAGGGCCGCGCGGGCGAGACCTACAACATCGGCGGCCGCAACGAAATGACCAACCTGGAGGTGGTCAAGGCGGTCTGCGTCCTGCTCGACGAGGCCCGTCCCAGCCGCGCCCCTCACGACCAGCTCATCAGTTTCGTCAAGGACCGCCCGGGGCACGACCGGCGCTACGCGATAGACTCGCGGAAGATCGAGTCCGAGCTCCGCTGGAAGCCGAAGGAAAACTTCACCACGGGGCTGCGCAAGACGGTCGAGTGGTACCTCGACAACATGAAATGGGCGGACAGCGTCACCAGCGGCGAATACCTGCGGTGGATCGAGGCCAACTACAAGAACCGGTGATTAAGTGATCACTCAATCACGCACATGAAGGGAATCATCCTGGCAGGAGGCAGCGGCACGCGGCTGTATCCCGCGACACAGGCGGTCACCAAGCAGCTGCTGCCGGTGTACGACAAGCCGATGGTCTACTATCCCCTCACCACGCTGATGCTGGCGGGCATCCGCGACATGCTGCTGATCTCCACGCCGCAGGACACACCGCGCTACCAGCAGCT
>JBGQGU010000480.1:0-3078 GCA_041497655.1 Gammaproteobacteria bacterium | reverse complement strand
GCCTGGATGGCGGTCGCGCGTCCCGCGGCGCAGGGCCAGTTCGTGTTCGTCGCGCTGGCCTTCGCCTTTCTCACCTATTCGTTCGTCGTCAACGATTTCTCGGTCGTCAACGTGGCGACCAACTCGAACTCGTCGTTGCCGCTGCACTACCGCATCGCCGCCACCTGGGGCAGCCACGAAGGCTCGCTGCTGCTGTGGACGCTGATGCTCACCGTCTGGAGCGTGGCGGTGTCGGTGTTCAGCCGCCGCCTGCCCGAGGACATGGTGGCGCGCGTGCTCGGTGTCATGGGCCTGGTGAGCGTGGGCTTCCTCGCTTTCACGCTGTTCACCTCGAACCCGTTCGACCGGCTGCTGCCGGCCGCGCCGGACGGGCGCGACTTGAATCCGCTGCTGCAGGACGCGGGGATGATATTCCATCCGCCGCTGCTGTACATGGGCTACGT
Organism: Gammaproteobacteria bacterium; assembly: GCA_041497655.1. Taxonomy (GTDB): domain Bacteria; phylum Pseudomonadota; class Gammaproteobacteria; order Burkholderiales; family SG8-41; genus SG8-41. The sequence continues at coordinate 2,635 of JBGQGU010000480.1, read as the reverse complement.
GGGTTTCTCGGTCGCGTTCGCGTTCGCCATCGCCGCCCTGCTCTCGGGCCGGCTCGACGCCACCTGGGCGCGCTGGTCGCGCCCGTGGACCACGGTCGCGTGGCTGTTCCTCACGATCGGCATCGCGCTCGGTAGCTTCTGGGCCTACTACGAGCTCGGCTGGGGCGGCTGGTGGTTCTGGGACCCGGTGGAAAACGCATCTTTCATGCCGTGGCTGGTCGGCACCGCGCTCATCCACTCGCTCGCGGTGACCGAGAAACGCGGTTCGTTCAAGAGCTGGACGGTGCTGCTTGCGATCGTCGCGTTTTCGCTCTCCCTGGTCGGCACGTTCCTGGTGCGCTCCGGCGTGCTCACCTCGGTGCACGCTTTCGCCACCGACCCCAGGCGCGGGATCTTCATCCTCGGCTTCCTGGCGGTGGTGATCGGGACATCGCTCGCGCTGTTCGCCTGGCGCGCGCCGCGCGTGGGTCTCGGCGGCGCGTTCGACTTGATTTCGCGCGAGACGGCGTTGCTCACCAACAACGTCCTGCTGGTAGCGGCCGGCGGCTCGGTGATGCTCGGCACGCTCTACCCGCTCGCGCTCGATGCGCTGGGGCTGGGCAAGATTTCGGTGGGGCCGCCGTACTTCGAAACCGTATTCGTGCCGTTATTGGTGCCGGCGATGTTTCTGATCGGCCTCGGGCCGATCGCGCGCTGGACGAGCGCGAGCCTGCCCGATCTCGCGACGCGGCTGCGTTGGGCGGCCGGCGTGAGCGTTGTCGCCGCTGCACTCCTGCCGTTCGCGATGGGGCGCTGGTCGTGGCTGGTGAGCCTGGGGCTCCTGCTCGCAGTCTGGATCGTCGCCACCAGCGCGTTCAATCTGTGGCTGCGCCTGAAGCCGGGCGCCGGGGCCGCGAGCTTCGTTCAGCGGCTGCGCAGTTCCTCGCGCAGCTACTATGGCATGCTGATCGCGCACGTCGGGGTCGCGGTGTTCATCGCAGGCGTGACGCTGGTCAAGGGCTACGAGAGCGAGACCGACGTGAAGATGGCCCTGGGCGATGTGACCGCGCTTGCCGGCCACGAATTCCGCTTCGGCGGCGCGACCGAGGTGAAGGGGCCGAATTACGTCGCCGCGCGCGGCGTGATCGAGGTGACGCGCGATGGCCGGCGCGTGGCAACGCTTCATCCGGAAAAGCGTATCTATACCGCGCAGAACATGCCGATGACCGAGGCCGCGATCGACCGGGGTCTTACGCGCGATCTCTACGTCGCCATGGGCGAGGAGGTCGCGCCGGGAACGTGGATCGTGCGCGTCTGGTACAAGCCGTTCGTGAACTGGATCTGGATCGGCTGCGTGATCATGGCGCTGGGCGGACTCTTCGCGGCGAGCGACCGGCGCTACCGCGTTGGCGCGCGCAGCCCGTCGCACGAGTCCGCGGGCGCGCCGCGGCCCGAAGCCTCGCCCGCGGGCTGATCTCATGCCCGACGCGGCCTCGCAGCAAAAACGCCCGATGATGCGTTACGCGCTGCCGCTTGGCGTGTTCGCGGCTCTGGTGCTTCTGCTCGGCGTGGGACTCTCGCTCGATCCGCGCGAGGTGCCCTCCCCGCTCATCGACAAGCCCGCGCCCCCGTTCCAGCTGCCGCTTCTTCACCAGCCCGAAAAGTCGTTCTCGCCGCAGGAAATGCAGGGCAAGGTGTGGGTGCTGAACGTATGGGCCTCGTGGTGCGCGGCCTGCCGCGAAGAGCATCCGGTGCTGGCCGACTTCGCCCGGTCCGGGCCGACGCCGCTCTACGGCCTCAATTACAAGGACCAGCGCAGCGACGCCGTCGCCTGGCTCAGGCGTTATGGCGATCCTTACGCCGCGTCCCTCATCGACGTGGACGGCAGGGTCGGCATCGACTACGGCGTCTACGGCGTGCCTGAAACCTACGTCATCGACAAGCAAGGCGTCATCCGCTACAAGCGCATCGGGCCGGTGACGCCCGAGATACTCAAGGACAAGATCGCGCCACTCATCGCCCGGTTGAACAGAGGCTGATGCGCCCCAAGGATGAAGGATGAGGGATAAGACAAGCACCAAATGCTAAGCACCAAATTACAAACAAGCACCAAATCTCAAGCACTAAGCACCAAACGTTTGGAGTTTGGAATTTGAGTTTTTTTGTGATTTGGAGTTTGGGATTTGGAGTTTGAGATTTGTGAGGATGAGGGATGAGGGATGACGTAAACACGACGCCTTGGCGTCCTTGGTGCTTGGTGCTTGTGCTTTTGGTGCTTGCGCCAGCCCGCGCAGCGTGGGCAGGGGAAGCGGCGCCGGCTGCCGCCGACCCGGCGCTGGAGGCGCGCGTAAACGCGCTCGCCAACGAGCTGCGCTGCCTGGTGTGCCAGAACCAGACGCTCGCCGACTCGAACGCGCCGCTCGCCGTGGACTTGAGAAACCAGATCCGGGAGCGGATGCGGCAAGGCGTGAGCGAAGGCGACATCATCGGTTTCATGGTGGAACGCTACGGCGATTTCGTGCTCTACCGGCCGCCGTTCAAGGCCACGACGCTGCTGCTGTGGGTCGGGCCGATGCTGCTCATGTTCGCCGGGCTCGCGGCGCTGTATTACCGGCTCGCGCGCCGCCGGCGGGAGGTGGGGAAGCCGGAACTGTCG
>JBGQGU010000479.1:0-3078 GCA_041497655.1 Gammaproteobacteria bacterium | reverse complement strand
GGAGGCTCATGAGCGGCATGAAAACACTCGGCGCCGCTCGTCCCTCACCCCCGCCCCTCTCCCGAGCGGAGAGGGGAGTTTCGAGGCGCGATTGCATTGCCATGCATTGGCGCGGGGATCGATAGCATGTTCTACACCGATATCAGGCCGCGCGCGCAGCTTGCCGAATACGACCAGGGCCTGGTATGGGCGGCGATACTGCTGCTTGGTCTGGGTCTGGTCATGGTTTATTCGGCCTCGATCGCGATCGCGGAAGGCAGCCGCGTGACCGGGCACCAGCCGATGTACTACCTCGCGCGGCACGCACTGCTCGTCGCGATGGGCATCGCCGTGGCGGTGGCGGCGTTCCAGGTCCCGCTGCGGCTGTGGCAGCAGGCGGCGCCGTACCTGTTCCTCATCGGCGCGGGACTGTTGATCCTGGTGCTGCTCCCCGGCGTGGGGCGGGAGGTGAACGGCAGCCAGCGCTGGATCTCTCTGCAATTCGTGACAGTGCAGCCCTCCGAGCTGATGAAGCTCGCCGCGGTGCTCTACGCCTCCGACTACACGGCGCGCAAGGCCGCTCACATGGCGAGCTTCCGCAAGGGGTTCCTGCCGATGCTGGTGGTGATGCTGGTGGTCGGGTGGCTGCTGCTGCGCGAGCCGGACTTTGGAGCGTTCGTGGTCATCACCGTGATCGCCATGGGCATCCTCTTCCTCGGCGGCATGAACTGGAAGCTGTTTGCCGGGCTGTTCGCGCTGCTCCTGGTGGGATTCGTACTGCTCATCCTGACCTCGCCCTACCGCTTGCAACGCGTCGCCGGGTTCATGGACCCGTGGGCGGATTCGTACGGCACGGGCTACCAACTCTCGCACGCACTGATCGCGTTCGGGAGGGGCGAGTGGCTGGGTGTGGGCCTCGGTGCGAGCGTCGAGAAGCTGTTCTACCTCCCCGAGGCGCACACCGATTTTCTCCTCGCGGTGATTGCGGAGGAGCTCGGTTTCGTCGGCGTCGCTGCGATCATCGCCGCGTTCACCTGGATCGTGACCCGGGCGTTCATGATCGGACGGCGCGCGGCCTCCCTCGAGCGCTATTTTTCGGCGCTCGTGGCGCAGGGCATCGGCCTGTGGATCGGGGTGCAGGCGATCATCAACATCGGCGTCAACACCGGGATGCTGCCCACCAAGGGCCTGACGCTGCCGCTCGTATCCTTCGGCGGCAGCGCGCTGGTGGTGACCTGCTGCGCGCTTGCGGTTCTGCTGAGAGTGGACTGGGAGAACCGCCAGCTGGCGAAGGGCTTCACCGTTTGAGTGACCAGTGACCAGTGACGAGTGACGAGTAATGAGTGATGAGCACAATTCATCTGGTGCCGGCGTATCCCGCATCCCGCATCCCGCATCCCGCACCATCATGATCATGGCGGGCGGTACCGGGGGTCATATCTTTCCTGCGCTGGCGGTGGCGGAGCACCTGCGCGCGCAGGGCTGGAACGCGGTGTGGCTCGGCGTGCGCGGCGGCATGGAGGAGCGGCTGATCCCGCCGCGCGGCTACGCTATGGCGTGGGTCCGATTCGCCGGCGTGCGCGGCAAGGGCTTCGTCGCCGCCGCGCTGCTGCCGTTCAACCTGCTGGTCGCCTTCTGGCAGAGCGCGCGGGCGATCTTCGCGCACCGCCCGGACGTGGTGCTCGGCATGGGCGGCTACGTCTCGTTTCCCGGGGCCATGATGGCATCGCTCCTCAACCGGCCGCTCGCGATACACGAGCAGAACTCGGTGGCGGGGCTTGCCAACCGCGTGTTGGCGAAGCTCGCGGACCGGGTCCTCACCACCTTTCCCAATGCTTTCGGCGAGGCGACGGCGGTGATCTGGACCGGCAATCCCGTGCGCCAGGAGATCGTCGCCATGGCGCCGCCGGAGAACCGCTACGCCGCGCGCGCCGGGCAGCTCCGCGTGCTGGTCGTCGGCGGCAGCCAGGGCGCCCAGGTGCTGAACACGGTCATGCCCGAGGCACTGGCATTGCTCGCGACGGACGCCCGCCCGCGCGTCATGCACCAGGCCGGGGCCGGGCACGACGACGCGGTGCGGCAACGTTACCGCGAGCGCGGCGTTGCCGCCGAGGTCGTCGCCTTCATCGACGACATGGCGGCCCGCTACGCGGAGACCGACCTCATCGTCTGCCGCGCCGGCGCCACCACCGTGGCGGAGATCGCGGCTGCGGGTATCGCCTCGTTGCTGGTGCCGTACCCGCACTCGGTGGACGACCACCAGACGATCAACGCGCGCTTCCTCGCCGATCGCGGCGCGGCGCTGCTCATCCCGCAGGGCGAGCTGACGGCGCAGCGGCTCGCCGAAGTGCTGGGCGGGTTCACGCGCGAGCGGTTGCTTGCCATGGCGCAGGCCGCGCGCGCCGCCGGCAGGCCCGAAGCGACGCGTTCGGTGGCGCAGGCGTGCATGGAGCTCGCGGCATGAGACATAAAGTCAAGCACGTTCACTTCGTCGGGATAGGCGGCGCGGGCATGAGCGGCATCGCCGAAGTGCTGCTCACGTTGCGTTACAAGGTAAGCGGCTCCGATCTCGCCGAGAGCACCGCGACCCGCCGGCTGCGCCAGCTCGGCGCCAGAATCCACATCGGCCATGCCGAGGGACACATCGCGGGCGCCGACGCGGTGGTGGTGTCGAGCGCAGTCAAGGACGACAACCCGGAGGTCGCCGCGGCGCGCGCGAAGAAGATACCGGTGGTGCCGCGGGCGCTGATGCTGGCCGAGTTGATGCGGCTCAAGCAGGGCATCGCGGTCGCCGGCACTCACGGCAAGACCACGACGACCAGCCTCATCGCCAGCGTGCTCGCGGAAGGCGGGCTCGATCCGACCTTCGTGATCGGCGGCCGGCTCGAGGCCGCGGGCTCCAACGCCCGGCTCGGCGCGGGCGAATTCATCGTGGTGGAGGCGGACGAGTCCGACGCATCGTTCCTCTACCTGCAGCCGGTGATGGCGGTGGTCACCAATATCGACGCCGACCACATGGAGACCTACGGGCACTCGATGGACAAGCTGCGCCACGCGTTCGTGGATTTCCTGCAGCGCCTGCCATTCTATGGAGTGGCG
>JBGQGU010000478.1:0-3085 GCA_041497655.1 Gammaproteobacteria bacterium | reverse complement strand
GTTCCTGGTCATGGCCGGACTCGCGGCCGGGTCCGCCTGCGCCAGTGAAGCGGCGATTCGGCAGGGATTCCAGGCGAAATTCCCCAACGCGACGGTGGAAAGCGTCACGCCCACACCGTTCGCCGGCATCTACGAGGTCGTGTTCAATGGCCAGATCGCCTACACCGACGAGAAGCTGAATTTCGTCTTTTTCGGTAACCTCGTGGACGTGCGGGCCGGCGCCGAGCGCAATCTCACGCGGGAGCGCGGCGCCCAGCTCGCCTCCCAGACGCTCAGGAAATCGTCGGACAATGCGATCAAGCGCGTGCGCGGCAACGGCAAGCGCGTACTGTACACCTTCGAGGACCCCAACTGCGGCTTTTGCCGCGAGTTGCAGAAGGAGGTGATGAAGCTGACCGACGTCACGATCTACACCTTCCTGTGGCCCATTCTCTCGCCCGATTCGGTTGAAAAGTCCAAGGCGGTATGGTGCTCCAAGGACCGCGCCAAGGCGTGGGACGATATCATGTCGCGCGGCATCGCGCCGCAGAACAGCGCCAAGTGCGACACCCCGCTCGAGAAGAACCACGAGCTCGCGCAACGCTTCGGCATCCGCGGCACGCCTGCCGTCTTTCTTGCGGACGGGCGCCAAATCGGCGCGGGATACGTCCCGGCCAGCGAGCTCGATCAGGCGCTCAACTCGGCCGCGTCAAAGTAGGAATTTGCCGGCCCTTCGCCCGGCAAATTTCTTAACGATGTGATTCTGATAATGGCAGGCTGCCGGACTGCCGTCCGGCGGCCTGCCATCGGTCAACAGGGGATGACGTCGGCCGTTATCCCCTGAATGAGCGGCGCCGTCCATTTCCCTTCATCTGCATATTCACGGGCAGCCGTCGCCCGGCTGGGGCCTGCGCTCGCGGCATCGGCGCTCATGCATCTGGCGCTGCTGTCGGCCCCGCTGCTGGATACGCCATGGCGGGGTGTTGCGTCACACCCGGGAGACGCGCCTATAACGGTGAGGCTCGCACTGCTGCCAGTCCCCGTGTCCGATGTCCCGGCATCGCCCGAACCACAGGCGCGCCGTATGCCGCGGCAGCCGGGACCTCTGGCGGGGGGTGCTGAGCGTGTGCGGAGCGAATTTTCCTCGTCAGTCGCAGCGCAAACGGGCTCGGAGATGCTTGCGCCTCCTCAAGCGGCCGACCCCAGCTACTACACGGCGCGCGATCTCGATCGCTATCCCAGGCCGCTCGCGCCGTTCCAGATCAATCGAACGGCTGGCGACGGCGCGGGCGAGGTCAGGCTCGAGATTCTGATCGATGAGCGTGGCATCGTGCAGGATATGACCTTTGCCGGGCCCGCTACACCGGCCCGGGTGGAGGAGGCGCTGCGCGCCACGCTCGCGGCGACCCGCTTCCTGCCGGCGCAAAAGGACGGCCGCGCGGTGCGCAGCCGCATCGTGCTGAGCGTCAGCTTCGCAGGCGAACGGTGAACGGTAAACGGTGAACGGAAAATCGCATCATCCCGCTCTCCTTCCATTGCGTCGGCCGTACTGTTCGCTGTTCACCGTTCACCCGCCGGGTTGGGTAGCAGCACCCACATCCTGAGCGGCTGCTTCATGCGCCCGGCCTCGCGTGCGGCCTCATCGCCGAATCCCCAGAAGAAGTCCGCGCGCACCGCGCCGCGAATGGCGCCGCCTGCGTCTTGCGCCAGCATCAGGCGGTTGAGCGGCCGGCTGGAGAGCGGCCAGGTGGTCGCGATGTAGACCGGGGCGCCGAGCGGCACGAAGCCCGGATCGACCGCCACGCTGCGGCGCGAGGTCAGTGGCACGCCGAGCGCCCCGAGCGGCCCGGGCAGGTCGGCCGGCAGCTCGCGGAAGAACACGTAGCTCGCGTTGTGATTGAGCAGGTCGGTCAGCTTGTCGGGGTTTGCGCGCGCCCACGCCTGGATGCCCTGCATCGAGGCCTTCTCCAGCGGCAACTCGCCGCGTTCCGCGAGGTGCCTACCGATGGAGCGGTAGGGAAAGCCGTTGTGATCGGCGTAACCGACGCGCAGCGTCTCGCCGCTGTCGAGCGCGATGCGACCCGAGCCCTGGATCTGCAGGAAAAAGAGCTCGATCGCGTCGTCCACCCACGCGATCTCCCTGCCGGAGAGCGCCGCGCGCCCTTGCTCGATCTGCGCGCGATCGTAGTAGGGCACGATGCGCCGGCCGTCGAGCCGGCCCCGCAGCCGAATGCCCTTCAGCTCGGGATAAACCTCGGTGAGATCGACCACCAGCAGGTCGTCGGGCACGCGGTACAAGGGGTAACGGTAGCGCGCGGAAGCCCTGCGGCTGCCTCGCAGCAGCGGCTCGTAATACCCCGTGATCAGCCCCTCGTCCCCGCCATCGGCGCGGCTCAACTGGTAGGGGGTGAAATTGAGCTCGAAGAAGCGCCGCGCCGCCTCGCTGTCCGGGCTCCTGATGCTTGCGGCCACGGTGCAGATGTCCCGCCAGGATTCCTGTTTCTCGAGTGCGCGGCAGCTCGCCTGAAACGCGTCCCACGCCTGCGCCGGGTCCTCCGCCCGCCATTCGGGAAGATCGCTCCACGAAACCCGGCGCAGTTCGCCCGCCGCGCCGGGTGCCGGCGGCCGGGGCGGCGGCGTTTCCCTGGGCGGAGGTGGGGGCGGGGCAGGGTGCGGCTGGATAGTTTCGCAACCCGCCAGCGCGAGGAACGCCCACAGCGAAAGCGCGCCCAAGCTGCGCACTTTGTCTTGGAGCGGTGACTCGCTTTTCATCGCGTGGTGGACCTGGCCGCGCGGGAAGCGTCGCGACCGGCAGGATGGCGGGTCGGACCGCCCCTGACGCTCACACCCGCTCCAGCCGGACGCGCCGGAACCAGCCGCCGGCGACGGCTGGTTCGTCGCTCAGCACGCGCAGGCCAGGCACGCGCGGCAGCACGTCGTCCAGTACCACGTCGAGCCGCGTCACGAGGCGCTCCGCGAGCGGGTTGAGCAGGCGGCGCAGCGGAGCGCGCTGGTTGCGCCTGAGGAACTTGTCGAACACCAGGATGCAGCCGCCCGGACGCACCACCCGCGCCGTTTCCGCGAGGGCGCGGCCCGCATCCGGCAC
>JBGQGU010000477.1:0-3087 GCA_041497655.1 Gammaproteobacteria bacterium | reverse complement strand
AGCCCGCGCAGATAGCCGTCGAGCTCGCGCTTCGCACGCAGCCGGAACTTCTGGAAGTCGGGCGGCCGGCCGGCGAGAAACGCGTTCATGCCCTCCTTCGCTTCCTCCGAGCCCCACACGTGCGCGAGCAGCTCCATGCCGTGCTGCCACGACGAGTAGAGGTTATCCGACTCGAAGTTGAGCGATTTCTTGGTCATGCGGAGGGTGAGCGCGCTGTGGCCCTTCATGGTCTCGCACCACTTGAGCGTCTCCTTCAGCAGATCCTTCTGCGGCACGCATTTGTTGATGAGGCCGACCTCCGCCGCCTCCTTCGCCGCGAAGCGGCGGGCGCAGAAGATCATCTCGCGCGCGAGGCGCTCGCCGACGAGGCGCGGGAGGTATTGGGTGGCGCCGACCGTCGGGCACGCGCCGACCCTGGCGCCGGTCTGGCCCAGCACGGCGTTTTCGGAGGCGATCACGAGATCGCACCACAGCGCAAGCTCGTGGCCGCCGCCCACGCACCAGCCGTTCACCATCGCGATCACCGGGACCGGCAGCCCGCGGATCGTCATCGCGAGGCCCAGCATACGGTCGTTCCACATATACGCGTTGGTGAAATTCAGGCGTTTCATCGCGAAGAAATCCCCGCCCGCGGAAAATGCCTTGTCACCCGCGCCGGTCACCACCGCGCACACGATCGAGGGGTCCTCGCGGGTGGACTTCAACGCTTCGATCAACTCGTCGAGCGTCTGCTCGCGGAAGGCATTCAACACGCGCGGGCGGTTGATGGTGACCCACGCGACCTGGTCTTTCACTTCGTAGAGAATATCCCGATAGTTCCGCGTTATGGACTTCGGCGCGGCTGGCTTCGAGGCTTTCCTGGCGCTGGTCTGGTTGCTTGCAGGCATAACGCTCCCCGGCTCAAACTGTGGTTGGCAGCGAAGCGGGGAATTATACTTTCAGAGATCGTGCCGAAGGGGGCGAGCATGAAACTCATCATCAGCTTTCTTTGCGTCGTCTGCCCGTTTGCCCTGGTCCTGGGGGCGGCCGCCCAGACCTATCCGGCCAAGCCCGTCCGCTTGATTGTTCCATTTCCGCCAGGCGGTCCCACGGACACCCATTCGCGCTGGGCTGCATACCAGCTGAATGCCGCTTTCGGCCAGCCGGTGGTGGTGGAGAACCGCGCCGGCGCCGCCGGTATCATCGGCACCGAGGCCGTTGCGAAGGCCGCTCCCGACGGTTACACCCTGCTCGGCGGCAACCCCGGGCCGCTCACCATCGCACCCGGCATACGCAAGCAGCTGGCGTACGATCCCGTCAGGGATTTCGCGCCGATCACGCTCATCGCCCGCAGCGCGAGCGCCTGGTGCGTGCATCCCAGCGTGCCGGCGAAGGGCCTCAAGGAATTCATCGCGCTGGCGAAGGCCCGTCCCGGCACAATCAATTACGCGACGCCGGGCGTGGGAACCGTCGGGCACCTCGCCATCGAGCATCTCTCCACGCTCACCGGGATAAGAATGACCCACGTGCCCTACAAGGGCGCTGCGCTCTACACCGTCGACCTGCTGGCGGGCAACATGGATTTCGCCCAGATCCAGATTTTCCAGGCCGCGCCCTATGTGCGCGACGGCAGGCTGCGCGCGCTCGGCGTCACCGCGGTTGCGCGCTCCCCCCTGCTGCCCGACGTGCCGACGGCGCAGGAACAGGGCATCAAGGGCTATTCGAGCTATAACTGGAACGGCGTCCTTGCGCCCGCCGGCACGCCAAGGACCGTCATCGACCGCATCCACGCCGTCCTTTCCAAGCCGCTCACCAACCCCGACACCCGCAAGCAGATGGAAGCCATCGGCTACGAGGTTTCGGGTGAGGGCCCGGCGGAATACGCCGCCTTCATCAAGGCCGAGACCGAGAAATGGGCCAAGGTGGCGAAAGCGGCTGGAATTCAGCCGGAATGAGCCGTGAGAGCGGGAGGGCGCGAGAGCGGGAGAGCGAACTTTCCATCTCACGACCTCCCGATTTCCCGATTTCCAGAATGGATCCATCCACGCACTAATTGGTAAGGAAGAATGATGGCGGAAAAAAAAGAGCCGGCGTACTTCATGTACTTCCCGGGCAACTACCGCTGGTCGGCGGCGTTCATCAACATGATCGGCTCGATCGCCTACGGCGGGGCGGAAATGGGCGAGCTGCACAAGCTCGGCCGCATGTTGAAGGACCGGGCGCCGGATGACGACGAGGCCTGGTTCCGGGCCTGCGTGAAAGTCGCCGACGGCGTGCGCGCCTACGCCGAGAAGTGGGACCAGGCCGGGCACCGCCATGCGGCTGCGCACGCGTACCTCCGGGCATGCAACTACTACCAGATGGGCGAGCGCTTCCGCACGCCCAAGGACCGGACCGGGCTCGACGCCTACCGCAAAGGCGTCGAGTGCTTCCACCGCCACGTCGCGCTGACCGACCTCAGGATCGAGATCGTCGAGGTCCCGTACGAAAACGGCAGCCTGCCCGGCTACTTCGTGCACGCGCAGAACGCGAAGGGCAAGCGCGCGCCGTGCGTGGTGTTCTTCGACGGGCTCGACGTCACCAAGGAAATCCAGTTCGTGCGCGGCGTGCCGGACCTCGTCAAGCGCGGCATCTCGTGCCTGGTGATGGACGCGCCCGGCACCGGCGAGGCGATCCGTTTCCGCAACTACACCCTGCGTCACGACTACGAAGTCGCCGGCAGCGCCTGCGTCGACTGGCTGGAGAAGCGCGCCGATGTGGACCCGAAGAGGATCGGCATCGTCGCGATCAGCCTCGGCGGCTACTACGCGCCGCGCTGCGCGGCGATGGAGCCGCGCTTCGCCGCCTGCATCGCCTGGGGCGCGCAGTGGGACTACCACGCCACCTGGAAGAAGCGCGTCGCGGCCTCGTTCAAGACCGCGCTTTCCGTCCCGGGGCACCACATCGAGTGGATTCTGGGCGCGCAGTCTCTCGACGAGGCGCTGAAGAAGCTCGAGCCGTTCAGGCTCGACGGCGTGATGCAGAAGATGCGCTGCCCGTTCCTGCTGGTGCACGGGGCGGACGACGAGCAGATCCCGCTCGCCGACGCGCGGAAGCAGTTCGACGCGT
>JBGQGU010000476.1:0-3088 GCA_041497655.1 Gammaproteobacteria bacterium | reverse complement strand
GCACGTCATGATCGCCGCCTGCTCGCGCCGCGCCAAGACCGAAGCATTCCACTTCCCGGCGGCGGCGATCGCCCGCGCCAACATCCGCGAGGGCGTGATCTGGAGCCAGCCCGACACGCCCGAAGCGAAGGAAACCACGCAGGAGATGGCCGATGACTTCGTGCGCATGGGCTGCGCCGAGGTGAAGAAAATGAAGACGCCCGCTGGCAATCCCGACCCCGGCCGCAACAAGCGCATCCTGGTGGTGGGGGGCGGCGTCTCCGGCATGACCGCGGCGCTGGAAGCAGCGAAGGCGGGCTACGAGGTGCTCCTGGTCGAGAAGGAACAGCAGCTCGGCGGCTGGGCCGTGAAACTGCACAAGCGCGTCGCGCACCGTGAGCCGTACCGGGAGCCCGCCGACACCGGCATCGAGCGGATGGTCGCGGCAACGCAGGCTGACAGGCGCATCCAGGTCCGCCTCGGCTCGATGATCATGAAAACGAGCGGCGCGCCGGGACGCTTCACGGTCGAAATCGCAGCCGAATCGGGCGCGACAGTCACGGAGGAAGTCGGCGCGATCGTGCAGGCTTCAGGATTCACGCTCTACGACGCGAACAAGCTGACCGAGTATTCGTACGGCAAGAGCCCCAACATCATGGACCAGGCGGGGTTGGAGCGGCTTGCCAATGAGGCGGAGGCCACGGGCCGGCCGATGCGCCGGCCCTCCGACGGGGCCGAAGTGAGGACCGTCGTCTTCGTCCAATGCGCTGGCCAGCGCGACGATACTGGCAAGCACCTGCGCTACTGCTCCGGATACTGCTGCAACGTCAGCATCAAGCAGGCGATGTACTTCAAGGACGCCAACCCCGCGGTGAACACCGTGGTCATCTACGACGACCTGCGCACGCCCGGCAACGGCGAGGACTTCTACCGCTCCGCGCAGACGAAGGGCGTCAACTTCACGAAGGGCAAGGTTTTATCGGTGGAATCCACCGATAAAACCTTAAAGGTAACGTTTCATGATCTGATCTTGAATGAGGACACAGCGATTCAAAACGCCGATCTCGTCGTCCTCGCTACCGGCCAGGTGCCGAACTCGGGCGTCAATATCGAGCTGCCTCCGGAACAGCAGGACAAGCTCGAAGTGAAGCCCGTTTCCATCCTCAATCTCGACTACCGCCAGGGCAAGGACCTGCCCCACTTGCGGCACGGCTTCGCGGATTCCCATTTCATCTGCTTTCCCTACGAGACGCGCCGTACCGGCATCTACGCCGCGGGGCCGGTGCGCCGGCCGATGGACATCGCGCAGGCGATGGAGGACGCGACCGGAGCGGCGCTGAAGGCGATCCAGGCTGCGGAAAACGCCGGGCTCGGACGCGCGGCGCATCCGCGCTCGGGCGACCTCTCGTTCCCGATCGTCCGCCTCGAAGGCTGCACCCAGTGCAAGCGCTGCACGGTGGAGTGCCCGTTCGACGCCATCGACGAGGACGAAAAACGCTACCCGGTCTTCAACGAATCGCGCTGCCGGCGCTGCGGCACCTGCATGGGCGCGTGCCCGGTGCGCGTGATTTCCTTCGAAAACTATTCGGTGGATACGGTGGGCGCACAGTTGAAAGCGGTCGACATGCCGGACGAGCATTCGGGGAAGCCGCGCATCCTCGTGCTCGCCTGCGAGAACGACGCCTACCCGGCGCTCGACATGGCCGGCATGCGGCGCCTCGCCTACAGCCCGTTCGTGCGCATCATCCCGGTGCGCTGCCTCGGCTCGGTCAACGCCATCTGGGTCACCGACGCGCTCAACTCCGGCTACGACGGCGTGATGATGATGGGCTGCAAGCATGGCGACGACTACCAGTGCCATTTCGTCAAGGGCTCGGAGCTCGCAACCGAGCGCATGGGCAAGATCGAGGACACGTTGAAGCAGATGGCGCTCGAGACCGAACGCGTCGCCACCTACGAGGTGGCCATCACCGACATCGAGCGGGTGCCGCAACTGATCAACGCCTACGCGAAGGTCATCGAGAAGATCGGGCCGTCGCCCATGAAAGGCTTCGCCTAGGAATTTGTTGGCCGTCCGACCATCAAATTCCTTACATGGTTTTATGAATGATTTGATTCTAATTTAGTGCGCCAAGGAACGATGCGAAACGCCTTGACGGACCAATGAGCCAAGCAGGATGAATAAATCCCCAGACCAGCACGCTTTGGCGCACTACGGCAACGACTTCCTGAAGGAGGTCGAGGAGCGCGTGGAGGAAGGCGAGTGGGTCAAAATGTGCATGCAATGCGGCGTGTGCGCGGGCTCCTGCCCGTTCGGCCCGCACTGGGAGCATTCGCCGCAGAAACTCTTCATGATGATCCGCGCCGGCAAGCGCGAGGAGGTGCTGTCCTCCGACTCGATGTGGATGTGCACGTCCTGCTACAACTGCGTGGTGCGCTGCCCCAGGCAACTCCCCATCACGCAGATCATGCACGGGCTTGCCACCTACGCGCACCGGCTCGGGCTCGCGCCCAAGGACCAGCCGACGCGGTTCTTCTCGCAGCTGTTCTGGAAGAACTGCACCCGGACCGGCCGCGTGAACGAGCTGAAGCTCACGCTGGGGCTCTACTTCAAGGACGGACTGATCCAGGGCATCAGGAACGCCTGGGCGATGCGCAACATCGGCCTCGGCATGCTGCTCGCCAAGCGGCTGAATCCCCTCGAGCTGTTCCGCGAGGAAACGTGCAAGGACCAGGAGGGCATACGGAAGATGCTGGCGAAGGCCCACGAGCTTGAAAACCGCAGGCGCGGTTTTCAAAAGCAAGGATGAAGGGTGACCCGGGTACCTCCCCTCCTGCCAGAGAGGAGGGGTGCCTGCGGAGCAGGCGGGGTGGTGGGAGTCGAATCACGACCCACGAATCACGAATCACGCTTTTCCGTTAGGAGAGCTGAGATGGCGAAGAAAGAATACGCGTTCTACCCCGGCTGCTCCTCGCGGCTGCGGGGCTCGGCCTCCAATTACCTCGTCTCGGTCAACGCGATGTGCAAGACGCTCGACGTCAAGCTCACGCAGATCCCGGACTGGAACTGCTGCGGCGCCTCGATCGGCTACGCCGAATCGGGCGAGCT
>JBGQGU010000475.1:0-3099 GCA_041497655.1 Gammaproteobacteria bacterium | reverse complement strand
TCAAGCGTCCGATACGCCTCGACCTGGCCAGCTTGCAGGCCAAGCTCGTGACGGGCGGGCGCGGCGGTTACTGCTTCGAGCAGAACCTGCTGTTCTCCGCCGTGCTGCAGCGCCTGGGATTCTCCGTGACGCAGCTCGCCGCGCGGGTACTCTACCGGAGCCGGCGCAAGCTCCCCCGCACCCATATACTGCTGCTGGTGGACGTGGAAGGCGCCACCTGGCTGGCGGACGTCGGCTTTGGCGTCGAAGGGCTGTTGCTGCCGGTTCCGTTTGGCAGCGGCCGGGAAGCGCGCCAGTTCGCCTGGACCTACCGCGTGGTCGAGGCGGGCGGGGAATGGGTCCTGCAATCGTTGCGCAACGATTCCTGGACGGATCTGTACTCGTTCTCGCTGGAGCCCTATCTCGCGGTCGATTTCGAGCCTGCCAACCACTACACCGCGACGCACCCGGATTCGCGATTCGTCCGGACGCTCACCGTACAGCTGCCGACACCCGAAGTGCGCTACGTCCTTCGCAACCGTGAGCTCATCCTCGACCGCGGCGGGACCGTCACCCGCCGCGTGCTCACGGACGATGCCGAGCTGCTGGCCGTCCTGGCGGAAACATTCGGGCTGCGTTTTCCTGCCGGCACGCGGTTCAGCTATCGCGATACGACGGACTGACGCGCAGCACTTTCTGTTTCTTGATTTGCGTCAACGACTGCGCAGGATCGTCGGCGGCCTGAGTGCCCAACAGGGCCGCGGGCGACGTATACTGGCGCAAGCCTCAATACAACGGGAGGAGCAAATGAAACGCACCACGTTTATCAGGATGCTGGCGCCAGCGCTTGCGGTGTCGGCTTTGTGGCCGGTGACGGCGCTGCCCCAGGCCTATCCCACCAAACCAATCCGGCTGATCGTGCCGTTTCCGGCCGGCGGCGGAGTGGACTACATCGGCCGGATCGTGGGCAGGGGTTTGTCCGAACGGCTCGGCCAGCAGGTTCTGGTGGACAACCGCCCCGGCGCCAACGCCATCGTCGGTCTCGAAGTCCTGAAGGCAGCGCCTCCGGACGGCTACACCATCGCAGCCGCTTCGGCCGGTCCCCTGGCAGTCAATCCGTTCGTCTATGCCAAGTTGCCGCACGACACGGTGAAGGACTTCACTTACATCGCCAGCATGGTGGAATTCCCGCTGCTTCTGGTCTCGCACCCGTCGCTGCCGGTGAAGAACGTGAAGGAACTCATCGCCCTGGCGAAGGCGAGGCCAAACGAGATCTCTTACTCCTCGCCCGGCTCCGGCAATACGGGACACCTCGCCGCCGCGCTGTTCGATTCCCTGGCCAAGGTAAATACCGTGCACGTTCCGTACAAGGGCACGGCGCCCGCCGTTATCGCCGTACTATCCGGTGAAACCCAGCTTACCTGGAGCAGCATCCCGGCGATACTGCCCCACGTCCGTGCCGGCCGGGTGAGAGCGCTCGGTGTCGGCAACGCCAAGCGGATCCCGTCGCTGCCCGACTTCCCGACCGTCGCTGAAGCGGGCGTGCCGGGGTTCGAGTGCGTCGCATGGGGCGGCATGATCGGGCCCGCCAATATGCCGAGGGACATCGTGCTGCGGTTGAGCAAGGAAATCATCGTCACGCTGAACCAGAAGGACGTCATCGATCGCATGCTGTCCGAGGGCACGGTGCCGTCGCCCTCCGGCCCGGACGAGTTCCTCGCCTACATGAGGTCGGAATTGAAGAAGTGGGGCGAGGTCGTGAAAATCGCCGGCATCAAGCCGGAGTGACGCTGTGGCGCCGCTAGGCGCCGAAGGTGAAGCGGCTGCCGAGGTTGTTGGCCACGACCCGATCCGGCATGCGCTGGCGCATGGCTGCGATGAAGTTCGCGCCGGTGCAGTGCATGGGCACGATGGCGTCGGGATTCAGGGCCGCGAGCTCATCGACGGTATGCTGGATATACTCCGGAGCCACCATGCCGAGGTGGAATCCGCCAATCACGGCGTGCAGCTTCGACACGTTGGAAACCTTCATCGCGGTTCTCACCGTGTTTACGATTCCCGTGTGGCCGCAGGATGAAATCACCACGAGGCCCCGGCCCTGCACGATGAAGCAGGTGCCTTGCTCGTCCTGGTGCTCGTCCTTGACCAGCTTGCCCCGCCGCTCCGCATCGGTGAAGTGCTCGTAGCGCACCTGGGTGCTGCCGGTAACCGTCTCGAACGAGGTGCGTTCGATCTGGCCGGTGGTAAACGGGCCCTCAAGCGCCAACGGCGCGCCGCAGCATACCGGCACGACGTTCTGCGCCGTCAGCGCCATGCGGTCGAGCGCGCCCCAGGACACCACTTCCTTGCCGTCGCGCCCCGGCAGCCATTTCTCCCGAAAGATGGTCTCCCCGCCGACGTAAAGTGCGAGATCTTCGCGCATGCGGGTGCGATGCTGGCTCACGAAGCCCACGAGGCCCCCGTAGTGGTCGCGGTGGCCGTGGCTCAGGATGAGCCCGTTGATCTTCCCCAGGTCGATGCCGAGCAGGTCAACGTTGCGGTTGAGGATCTCGGGCGTGTACCCGAAATCCAGAAGGTATTGCGTTTTGGTCCCGCGATATTCGGATTCGAGATGGAGCGACAGGCCCCACTCGCCGGCGAGCGAAGTCATCTGGCGGCCTGGAATCGCACCCACGTGCTCGATACCGACGACGGGGTGGGTCGCCTTGGGGAGAAAGCGCTCGTAATGCGAATCCACCACGACGCGAACCGAGAGCCTATCCACGATCGGCGGCGCGAAAGGCGCCCGTGTATCCAGGTTCAAGCTCATGAGTTCCTCTCGTCATCACGGGGGAGCCACTGCAGTCCCTCTGCGCCGCGCGCGTGATCAGCGGGCAATCGCTGGACAATCTATTCTAGAACGCCAGGGCATGGCAAGCGCTGCTGCTAATCGTCGTTTGCTAGACGGCAGCGGTGACGGCGCTACCCATTTCCGTCGTGCTCGCCCTGCCGCCGAGGTCCGGCGTCAGGTGCTTTGCCTCGGCGATGACCTTGTCCATTGCAGCGTCGATGCGCTTCGCCGCCTCAGCCGCTTTCGGCTCGCCGCGCTTGCGGCCGAGCCACTCCAACAGCATCTTCCCC
>JBGQGU010000474.1:0-3109 GCA_041497655.1 Gammaproteobacteria bacterium | reverse complement strand
TCGCGCGCCTGCTCCTTGAGCTGGCCGTGGAGCGCGACGGGAGGCTCGTGATTTCCGAGCGGCTCACGCAGAAGGACATCGCGAGCCGCATCGGCGCCTCGCGCGAGATGGTGAGCCTGATCTTGAAGGACCTCACGGCGGGCGGCTACATCCGCCACGAGGGCCAGAGCATCGTAATCGCGCGCACCCCCCCGTCCCGCTGGTAGCTCAAAGACCGTTACTCGTTACTCGTTTCTCGTTGCTGGTGACGAAAACTTGATTCACCCCTCCTGCCCGAGGGTGAGCCGGAAACCTCCCCTCATGCCCGAGGAGGGGAGGCGCACGAAGTCCGCCGGGGTGGAGGGACCTCCCCTCATGCCCGAGGAGGGGTGGCGCACGAAGTCCGCCGGGGTGGTGGGAGCCACCACTCACTCTCGCTCGCCGCAGCGCAGCAAATCGGCGCCGCACACAATGTAAATATTCCGCACGCCGGACCCCCAACAGTTCGCATGGCTCCCCGATCCCCGGAGCTATGATGGGTTGATCGCCGACGCCCCGTCGGTGGCGTAGAGGGTTGCAGATGAACCGCCGGAAGTTGCTCGTCGCGTTCGGCCTGGGCGCGCTCGCCGCAGCGTTGCCGTCCATAGCTCAGCAGCAGGGGAAGATCTGGCGTATCGGTTTTCTCGCCCCGCGTTCGCGCCCGACTTCGTCGGATCCCGATGTTTACGGCGCATTCCCGCAGGGCATGCGCGAGCTCGGATACGTCGAGGGCAAGAACTTCGTCGTCGAGTGGCGGTTTGCGGACGGGAAATTCGAGCGTCTTCCCGGCCTGGCAGCGGAACTGGTGCGGATGAAGGTCGATGTCATCGTGGCAGCGGGGACGGTCGCGACCGAAGTGGCGCAACGGGCGACCACCACCATCCCCATCGTCATCGCAGCCTCGGTCGATCCGGTCGGCAGCGGATTCGTCAAAAGCCTGGCACGGCCCGGAGGGAACATCACCGGATTATCCCTTGCCACGAGCGACTTCAGCCCCAAGCACCTGGAGCTGCTGATGACCGCGGTGCCGAAACTCTCCCGCGTCGCTGTTCTGGTCAGTCCGGACAACTCGGCCCATCCGGGTGTATTGAAGAGCGTCCAGGCAGCCTCGCAGAAGCTTGGTGTGCAGGTTCTGCCGGTCAACGCACGCACTCCGGAAGACATCGAGCGCGGCTTCGCCATGATGAAGCGGGAACGCGCGGAGGCCGTCATCGTTGCGGCCGACGCATTTTTCTTTCTGCAGCGGCGGCAGATTGCGGAACTCGCCCTCAGGCACCGGCTGGCATCAATGGCTTCGAATCGCGAGTACGCGGCGGCTGGCGGCCTGATGAGCTACGGCCAGAACATCGCCGACTTTTATCGGCGCGCCGCAACCTTCGTGGACAAGATTCTCAAGGGCGCCAAGCCGGGCGAGTTGCCGATCGAGCAGCCCGCGATATTCGAGCTGATCATCAACCGCAAGACTGCCGAGGCGCTCGGGCTCGCCATTCCGCAGGAACTGCTGCTGCGGGCGGACAGGGTGATCGAATGATTACACGCCGAAAACTGTTGGTCGCCCTCATCATTGGCACACTCCCGGCAACCGGGGCGTCGCGCGCGCAGCAGCCCAGGAAATTTTTCCGCATCGGTGTTCTCGTTTCCGCCACTGTGACCTATCGACGCGAGGCATTCCTGCAAGGCCTGCGCGAGCTTGGCTACGTTGAGGGAAAAAACATCACGATCGAGTTCCGATCGGCGGAGGGGAAGTTTGATCGGCTTCCCGATCTCGCAGCCGAACTGGTCCGTCTTAAAGTGGACGTGATCGTTACGTCGAGTAATCCGGCGGTCAACGCTCTCAAGCAAGCTACCCGGGATATCCCCATCGTCATGACGGTCGTCGGTGATCCTGTTGGCGCCGGATTCATCCAAAGCCTCGCACGGCCGGGGGGAAACATCACGGGAATGTCAAGCGTCGCCGAGGAGTTGAGCGGGAAACGGCTGGAGCTGTTGAAGGAGATCGACCCCAAGATCTCCCGAGTGGCAGTATTTCGAAACCCAACCATTCCAACCCATGCCGTCCTTTGGAAAGGAACACAGGCTGCCGCCACGGCGTTGGGGATAAAACTCATCCTCCTGGATTTCCGAGGCCCCGACGAATTCGAGAGCCTCTTCGGCGCGATGGCCAAAGAACATGCCGAAGCACTGATCGTGCTGCCTGAGCCCATCGCCCTTGCGCAGCGGAAACAGATTGTGGATCTCGCGGCCAAGAACCGGCTGCCAGGAATGTACCCATTTGGGGAATTTGTGGATGTAGGGGGTCTCATAGCCTATGGCCCGAGCGGTGCTGACTTGTGGAGGCGCGGCGCCATCTACGTCGACAAAATCCTGAAAGGCAGGAAGCCCGCTGACCTGCCGGTGGAACAGCCCACCAAATTCGAGATGGTGATCAACATGAAAACCGCGAAGGCGCTCGGGCTCACGATCCCGCAGACGATCCTGGTGCGGGCGGACAGGGTGATCGAGTGACCCCGCGCTGGCGCCTTTTCGGGAAGTACGCAGCGTTCATCATCGCGCTGGTGAGCGCGGCGCTGCTCGCGAGCGGCGGGGTCAGCGTGTACTTCTCTTACCGCGAAAACCAGGAGCACCTGGTGACCCTGCAGCGCGAGAAGTCGCTCGCCGCCGCGACGCGCATCGAGCAGTACATCAGCGACATCGAGCACCAGTTGGGCTGGACGGCGCTGCCGCAGGTCGGGACCGGGGCCAACCCGGTCGAGCAGCGCCGCTACGAGTACCTGAAGCTGCTGCGGCAGGCGCCCGCGATCACCGAGGTGGTGTGGATCGACGCCTCGGGCCGCGAGCAACTGCGCGTTTCGCGCCTCGCGATGGACGTCGTCGGCTCCGCGACCGACTTTACCAAGGATCCCAAGTACGCCGGCGTGACAGCGGGCAAGACCTGGTACAGCCCCGTCTACTTCCGCAAGGAGACCGAGCCGTACATGACGATCTCCCGCCCCGCCGGGGGCGCCGGCGGCGGCATCACCATCGCCGAGGTCAACCTCAAGTTCGTGTGGGAAGTCGTCTCGCGCATCCAGATCGGAAGCGCGGGCCTGGC
>JBGQGU010000473.1:0-3114 GCA_041497655.1 Gammaproteobacteria bacterium | reverse complement strand
TCTTCCCGGCGGAGAACTCGGAAACCGCCGTGCGCCTGACCCTGTTTGACGACGAGGTCGAGTCCATCCACCTGTTCGATCCGCTGACCGGGCACATCCTGCAGCGCGTCCCGCGCTTCACGGTCTATCCCTCGAGCCATTACGTCACGCCGCGTGCGACCACGCTGCGCGCGATCGAGGCGATCAAGGAAGAGCTGCGCGAGCGGATAGCCTGGTTCCAGAAGCAGAACAAGCTGGTCGAGGCACAGCGCATCGAGCAACGCACCCGCTTCGACCTCGAGATGCTGGCGGAGATGGGCTTCTGCAAGGGAATAGAGAACTACTCGCGGCACCTCTCCGGCCGCGAGCCGGGGGAGCCGCCGCCGACGCTGATCGATTACCTGCCGCACGACGCGTTGATGATCATCGACGAGAGCCACGTCACCGTGCCGCAACTGGGGGGCATGTACCGTGGCGACCGTTCGCGCAAGGAGAACCTGGTGGACTACGGCTTTCGCCTGCCCTCGGCGCTCGACAACCGGCCGCTGCGGTTCGACGAGTTCGAGAAGGTGATGAGACGCACGATTTTCGTTTCCGCGACCCCTGCCGAGTACGAGCGGGTGCACCAGGCGCAGGTGGTGGAGCAGGTGGTGCGTCCCACCGGGCTGGTCGACCCGGCGCTGGAAGTGCGGCCCGCGGCGACGCAGGTGGACGATCTGCTGTCCGAAATCAACGACCGGGTGAAGAAAAACGAGCGCGTGCTGGTGACGACGCTCACCAAGCGGATGGCCGAGGACCTCACCGATTACCTGGGTGAGCACGGCGTCAAGGTGCGCTACCTTCATTCCGACATCGATACCGTGGAGCGGGTCGAGATCATCCGCGATCTGCGGCTGGGGCAGTTCGACGTCCTGGTCGGCATCAACCTGCTGCGCGAGGGACTCGACCTGCCAGAGGTGTCGCTGGTGGCGATCCTCGACGCCGACAAGGAGGGGTTCCTGCGCTCGGAACGCTCGCTGATCCAGACCATCGGGCGGGCGGCACGGCACATCAACGGCAGCGCCATCCTGTACGGCGACACCGTGACCAATTCCATGCGCCGCGCCATCGACGAGACCGAGCGCCGCCGCGGCAAGCAGATAGCTTACAACGCTGCGCACGGCATCACGCCGAAGGGTGTCTCCAAGCGCATCAAGGACATCATCGAGGGGGTGTACGACCACGAAGAAGCGCGTAGCCAGCTCAAGGCGGCGCAGTCCGAGGCGCGCTACGCTTCAATGGATGAGAAGGCTCTGACGCGGGAAGTGAAGCAGCTGGAGAAATCCATGTTGGAAGCCGCCCGCAACCTCGAGTTCGAGCGAGCGGCGCAGCTGCGCGATCAGTTGAATAGTCTGAAAGACAAGCTCTTCATGGGTGTGATGGAATGAGCCAGGGGCGGGTCAAGGTACTTTTCGTCTGCATGGGCAACATCTGCCGCTCGCCGATGGCCGAGGGCGTGTTCAGACACCATGTGAAGCAGGCGGGGCTGGACGGGAGCATCGCATCCGACTCGGCCGGGACCCACGACTATCACATCGGCGAGCCGCCGGACCCGCGCGCGCAACGGGCGGCGAGCCGCCGCGGCTACGATCTCAGCACGCTGCGCGGGCGCCAGGTGAGTCGCGGCGACTTCCGCGAATTCGATTACCTGCTGGCGATGGACGAGACCAACCTGCGCGCGCTCGAGCGCCTGTGCCCGTCGCAGCATGCGCACAAGTTGAAGCTGTTCATGGAGTTCAGCACCGCTCCCGCGCTGCGCGAAGTGCCCGATCCTTATTACGGAGGGGAGCAGGGCTTCGAGCGCGTGCTCGACTTGGTGGAGCAGGGGGCGCAGGGACTGCTGCGCCACCTGCTCGAAAGCTTCTCAGCCTAACCGCTTACCCGTCAACCGGGCAAGGCGGTTTCCTTCCGTTCCGTGCCGGCGTTCACCGGTTCCGATGGGTGGGTCTCGATCTGAACCAGCGGTTCTTCTCTTGCCGGCTCCACGGGCTGGCGCACGCGCTTCGGGCGCGGCAGGGACTGCTCCTCGATATCCTGCCGCTGCGCGGTCTGGATCTTTTGGGGATCCGATTCCACCTGCTTCAAGTCCGACGGCCACTCGATCTTGACCGGTTCCGCCGGCGCATAGCCGGGTCCGGAAGGCGCCGCCATCGGGGCTGCCTCCCTCGGCTGAAATTCACGCACAGTCTCCGTCTCAAATACGGCAGGCGGCGCCTTATGTGAAGCGACTTCGGCTGGCGCAATGGATTCCGGAAAAGCCGCTGCCGCCGGTGAATACGCGGCGGGCACGGGCTCCACGGTCGAGGACGGGCGCTCGGCTGCCGGCCGGTCGGGCACGCGCTGGGCCTGCGGGCTGCGGTCGGGCTGGCCGCCACCTTCCACTTGCCGTTGTTCATGCCGGTCTCGGCCTCCCCGGCGCCGCCTTCTGCCTCGGCCCTCACGCTGCTGCTCGCCGTGCTCGCGTCCCGGCTGCTGGGGAGGGGAAGTTGGCCGCGACTCCGCCTGCGCCTGATCGCGCTGCGGGTGCTGGCGTTGTTGTTGCGGATGTTCCTGATGGCGCGGTTCCTGGCGCTGCTGCTCGGCGCGGGGACGACCGCCGTCGCGCTGCCCATGCGGCGGCTGTTCCTGCCGCTGGCGCTGTCCGCCTTGCTGCGTCGTCCGCTCTTCCCGCTCGCGGCGCGGGCCCTCGCGCTGGACGCGCTCGTGACGACCATGGCGCGGGCCGTGCGCAGCCACCGGACGCGCGACGTCCGCCACGGGCGCCTCCTGGGCGGGCTTGCGCTTGAACCAGCCGAATATCTTGCCGATGATCGAGGCTTCTTTCACCTGCGCGGCCTTGGGCTGCGGTCGCGGCTCCTGCCGCATCTCTCTCGCCACGGGAACCGGCGCCGGCTGCTGCGGCGTGATGGCCTTGACCGCGGCTTCAGGCCGCGGCGCCGCCGGCTCCGACGTTCCCGCCGCCGGCTTCTGTTCTTCCGCCGGTGCTTCGACGAGGTTGTAGCTGGCGGGCAGCGGCTCGGTCTTGTTGAGATCGTCGTGGCGCATGCGCGTCACGGTGTAGTTCGGCGTCTCGAGATGCACGTTCGGGATTAGTAT
>JBGQGU010000472.1:0-3122 GCA_041497655.1 Gammaproteobacteria bacterium | reverse complement strand
GCGGACGGGCTCTACCAGCTGCTCAAGGCAGAGGACGGCACCAAGGACCAGAGCTACTTCCTCTACCGCCTCGACCAGGCGCAGCTCGGGAGGACGCTGTTCCCGCTCGGCAAGCTCTACAAGCGCGATGTGCGCGAGATCGCGCGTCGCGCGGGGCTCTCCGTTCACGACAAGAAGGACTCAACCGGGATTTGCTTCATCGGGGAGCGCCCGTTCCGCGAATTCTTGAACCGCTATCTGCCGGACAACCCGGGCGACATCCGCACGCCGGAAGGCCGGCTCGTCGGCCGCCACCACGGGCTGATGTTCTACACCATCGGCCAGCGCCAGGGGCTCGGCATCGGCGGCAACCGTGACGGCGCGGGCGAGCCGTGGTACGTCGCCGCCAAGGACGTGCAGAGTAACCGGCTGATCGCGGTCCAGGGCCACGATCATCCCGCCCTGCTCGCCGACCGATTGACGGCACGGGACCTCAACTGGATCAGCGGCATGTCCCCCCACTGCAACTGGGTCTACAGCGCGAAGACGCGCTACCGGCAGAAAGACGCGCCGTGCACCCTCGTCGCCGCCGGGGCCGAGCGTTGCGTGGTCGAGTTCGCCGAGCCGCAATGGGCGGTCACGCCCGGCCAGTCCGTGGTGCTCTACGAGAGCCAGGTGTGCCTGGGCGGCGGCATCATCGAGTTCGGGGAGCGCATGCGCGACAACGGCGATGCGGTTCGGGAGTGTCCGCCGGGATCGGTTGACCAGAGGGAAGAGGGATGAGGGATGAGGAAAGTGTCGAGGATTGAGTGTCGAGTGAAGAAAGCCGAGAGCGATGAGGCAAGGGCCCTGCCCCTCGACACCCGACACTCGTCACTCCTCAGCGGTCGCCGCGTTGGTGCCTTGACGCCCGCCAATCGAGAGGGTTAGGCTCCGTGCGTTGCCTTTGTTAAGGTCCCGGCATGGGTGCCATCGAGAAATTCACTCTGTTCCTTCAGCCTGGGTGAAGCAGCTGTCTCCGGGCGAAAGAGTTTCTTTCGCGGAGGGGCATAGACCACGTCGTGATCGATGTGCTGAACGATCCCGGCGGGCGGGAAAAGCTGCTCGCGCTGGGCGTTCGCAACGTGCCCGTGGTCGCGAAGGGTGAGAACTACGTCTTCGGACAGAATCTCGAGGACGTCGCCGAATTCGTCGGGCTCGCCGGGACCGGGCACAAGCTGCTGCCGCCGGATCAGCTGATCAAGAAATGGATCAACGTGCTGCGCGCGCTACAGCGCTATGCCCGCCAGTTTCCGAGTCACCGCATCCACGAGCGCGTCATCGAGAACCGCGACCGCTCGATCCGGCTGCTGACCCACCACGCGTTCCGCATCGGCGAGGCCTATCTCGAATCGGTCATCGACGGCGTCGAATATGCGGTGCAACACGCCAATGTGCCACCGAAGGACGGCACTTTCCTGACCGGTGCCGAGATCGCAGGCTACGGCGAGATCGTGATCGGCAGGCTGCAGAAATGGTGGGACGGGCTGGAGGACAAATCCCTCTCCAGGAAAATAAAGACTTACTACGGCATGCAGCCGATGCACGCCGTGTTCGAGCGCTCGACCTGGCACTCCGCGCAGCATGCGCGGCAGTTGATCCACGTGCTCGATCGCTTCGGCATCGAACCCGACGGGCGGTTGACGCCCCAGGACCTCGCTGGCTTGCCGCTGCCTGAGCGGCTCTTCGAGTGATTAGGTGATTGGCTGATTAAGTGATTGAGTAAGCGCGACAACGCCCTTTACCTAATCACTGAATCACCTAGTCACTCAATCACTGCACTTGTATGTTCGCGGCCTTGATGAGCTTCGCATACTTCGCGAGATCGCTCTTGATGACCTGCGCGAATTCTTGAGGGGTGTTGCCCACCAGCTCGTTGCCGCCCTGCGTCGCCAGCCGCTCGATCACGTCGGGCATCTTCAGTGCTTTCGTCACTTCGCGGTAGAGCAGGTCAACGACCGGTTTCGGCGTGCCGGCGGGGGCCACCACCGCCTGCCACTGGGTCAGCTCGAAGCCCTTCAGTCCCAGCTCGTCGAGCGTCGGCACCTCCGGCAACGAGGAGGCGCGCCTGAGCGCGGTCACTCCGATCCCCCGCAGTCGCCCGGCGCGCAGGTGCGGCACGGCCGTGATCACGGTATCGAACATGTAATTCAACTGCCCGCCCAGCAGCGCGGCGAGCGCGGCGGCGCTTCCCGTGTAGGGCACGTGAATGGACCGGGTGCCGGTCATCAGGTTGAACAGCTCGCCCGATAGATGGTTGCCGCCCCCGATGCCGGTCGAGCCGTAGGTCATCTGCCCCGGCTTGGACTTCAGCAGCGCCGTGAATTCGTTGAAGTTGGTAACGGGTAAGGCTGCCGGCACCACCAGCACGTACATGTAGGAGGTGCCCTGCGTGATGGGCGCAAAATCCTTGAGCGGGTCGTACGGCACCTTCTTGTACAGCACCGGGTTGACCGCCAGCGGACCGCTGTTGCCCATCAGCAAAGTATGGCCGTCGGGCGCCGCCTTGGCGACGAGGTCCGTGCCGATGCCGCCATTCGCGCCCGGGCGGTTGTCCACCACGACCGATTGCCCCAGCGCCTCCGTGAGCTTCTGGGCGATGGTGCGGGTGAAAATATCGCCGGCTCCACCCGCAACGTAGGGACAGATGAACCGGATCGGCCGCGTCGGAAAACCCTGCACCGGCTCGGGTTTCTGCGCCAGCACGCCGCATGCCCATGACGCGGCCACCAGGGCCACGGCAGCATGAATCGCCATTCTCATCGCCCCTCCTCCGTCAATCTAGCAGCAAAACCGCCCGCGCATTTCGAATGAAACCCAGGGTAACGACCCCGATGGGCCTTTGCTGGGCACGCGCGCAGGCTGGAAATGAGGTTTTCACTGTCATTTACTCCCATTATCGTGCGGGCGGTTTTGCATAAGGAGTTTGTCCGACCTAAGTCAGACAAACTCCTAGCGCGACAATAGCATAACAGTCGAACTTGGGCTAAACTTCCACCCCCTTTTTGCGCTTCCTCGCAGTATCTTTCTTGCGCGGCATGATCGCACTTATTTTCTCGTGCTTTGCGTCCGGTCGGTGCCCGCCATGCTGAATCCGACGGCCG
>JBGQGU010000471.1:0-3124 GCA_041497655.1 Gammaproteobacteria bacterium | reverse complement strand
GAAGCCTCTTTCACGCCATGCAGCCATCGTGCGAGGCGACTGCGGAGCTGGGAGAAATCCACGGGCCTTGAATCGTAGTCGTTGCAGCCGGCTTTGAGCATGAGCCAGTTGAGCGTCATCGCGCGGCTCGCCGCATGGTCTTCCACCGGCAGAACCTGCTTTTTCATGCGCCCAACTCCTGTGTCGAATTCAAGACGTAGCAGGGTGGATGGAGCGGCACGGGCTCGAATGGCGACATCAATTCTCCCTCTTCGTCAGCTCTGTGGGCACCGTTCCTAGGTCCTCACTCCTGTCGGCCATTGGATTTCGCAGGAGATCGTTCTCTCCCAACGTGGTCGGGCCAGCCGTGGGACGTTCGTCTTCTACGATCATCGCCTCAAATGTGTCCAACAATTCAGCGTCCCACCAGCCGCGTTCGGTCTCTTCACGCAGAACTCGAAAGGCATCTTCGGGCGAAAGTGCCCTGCGGTAGGAGCGGTCGGTGGTGAGCGAGTCGTAGATGTCCACGATGGTCATCACGCGAACGGTGATGGGAATTTGTTCGCCTTTCAGCCCGTCGGGGTAGCCGCTGCCGTCCATTTTTTCGTGGTGATGGCGGATGATGGGCAGGACGTCACGAAAGGAGCGCAGCGGCGCGCAGATACGCTCGCCAACGATGGGGTGCTGCTCCATAATCCGGCGTTCGTCTTGTGTGAGCGGGCCCGGCTTTAACAGAATCTGTTCAGGTACAGCCACCTTGCCGATGTCGTGGACGGTGCCGGCGCGGCGCAACGCGATCCGATCCGGCTCGGATAGCCCGATGCGTTCGGCCAGGGCCACCGAATACTTGGAGAGCCGCTCGCAGTGACCGCCAGTGTACGGGTCCTTGCCCTCGATGCTGAGGGCGAGGCTGAAGAGCACCGTTTCTGCATTTTCCAATTCGTCGGTGAAATGCTTGAGCTTCAGCAGCGAGCGCACGCGCGCCAGCAACTCTTCCTTGTGCACAGGCTTGTTCAGGAAATCGTCGGCGCCACATTCGATGCCCCGGATGCGATCCTCGACTTTGGTGAGACCCGTGATCAGGACAATGGGAATAAGGCGGAGGGAGGGATCGGCTTTCACCGCCTGGCAGACCGCGAACCCGGTGCGCCGGGGCATCATCACATCGAGCAGAGCGATATCCACCGGCTGGTGATGCAACACCTTCAGCGCTTCGTCGCCGTCTTCGACGCAGGTCACTTTGTAGCCCAAAGGTACCAGGGTGTCGGAAAGCAGTTCGCAATTGACGGCACTGTCGTCCGCCACAAGAATATGAGCAAGCCGCGCATCGGTGCCGGGCATGGTCAACCTCAATTCTTTCTCGCCGGGTTCGGGCCTCGGATGGTCGGAAGACAGAGACACGTGCTCGAAGACACTCCGCCCGAAGGGGGACAATCCAAGAGGTACTTAGCGCTGGAAGGGGGTGGCGCTAGAAGAAAAATAGCAGACACCATGCCAGGAGTCAAATGAGACTTGGCCTGTGGGTGAATTGTCCAGAATCATGTACTCCCAAAAACTCGCCGGAAGAGTGCATCCACATGGCCGAGCTGTCGCTGCAAATCAAACGTGCGCGCCAGCGCGGCGGCGTCGAGGAAGTGCGTAATGCGCGGGTCGGCGGCCGCGCGCTCGCGGAAACTGGTTTCCATCTGCCATGCAGCCTTAGCGTGTTCCTGCACGCACTTGTATGCTTCCTCGCGCGACATCCCTTTTTCCACCAGATCCTGCAGGAGCTGGCCGCTGAAGATGAGTCCTTGCGTGGCTTCGAGGTTGCGCAGCATGCGCTCCGGGAAAACGCGCATCTCGCCGACAATCGCCGTTATGCGCGCAAGCAGGTAGTCCACCAGGATGGTAGAGTCCGGCAGGATGACGCGCTCAACCGAGCTGTGCGAGATGTCCCGCTCGTGCCACAGCGCGACGTTTTCCAGCGCGGCCTGGGCGTTCGCACGCACCACCCGCGCCAGCCCGCACACCTGCTCGCAGCCCACCGGGTTGCGCTTGTGCGGCATGGCCGAGCTGCCGCGCTGGTCGCCGGCGAATGGCTCTTCCGCTTCGCGCACTTCGGTGCGCTGCAGGTGGCGAATCTCCAGGGCGATTTTCTCGAGCGAAGCGGCAATGAGAGCAAGTGTTGAAGCGAAATGCGCGTGACGGTCGCGCTGCAGCACCTGTGACGAAATCGGCGCCACTTCCAATCCCAGCCTCTTGCAGATCTGCTCTTCGACGTTGGGCCCAAGATGCGAGCAGTTCCCCACCGCGCCGGAGATCTTCCCCACGGCCATCTGCCGCGCGGCCTCGCGGAAGCGCTCCAGGTTGCGGCGGTTTTCCGCGAACCAGATCGCCAGCTTCAGTCCAAAGGTGATGGGCTCCGCATGGACGCCGTGCGTGCGCCCGATTTGCGGCGTGTCCTTGAACTCAAATGCGCGGCGCTTGAGCGCTTCGCCGAGTTTCTCGAGACCATCTCCGATCAACTGCGAGGCCTCGCGGACTTGCAAGGCTTGCGCCGTATCCACCACGTCGTTCGAGGTGAGGCCGTAGTGCAGCCAGCGCGCGGACTCGGGGTCGGCCACCGATTCTCCAACTTGCATGGTGAAGGCGATCACGTCGTGCTTGACGCGCGATTCCAATTCGTTGATGCGCGCGACGTCCACCTTTCCTCGGCTGCGCAGGGCGGCCGCGGCACCGCGCGGCACCAGGCTCAGGTCGGCCAGTGTTTCCGTAGCGGCAAGCTCGACTTCGAGCCACTTGGCGTATTTGTTCTCGTCGCTCCAAACGCGACCCATCTCCGGGCGTGTGTATCGCGGGATCAAGTGTGACTCCTCGGAAACCGGACAACGGCGGGGGTAATTCCCTGTCCCATCATACCTGAATTTCACAGCCGAAGGGGAGAACACGCGAAGTGACCGCGCTCAGGCGGGTATGACCATGGGGGATGCCAGCCTGAAGATCGTCTCTACGTCAGAAGCGGAACAGGTAGGAAAACTTCACAAAAAACCCGCGAGCGTCGTTGATAAAGCGGTTGGTACGGACGGTCTGCGTTGAGCAGGTGGCCGGCAGAGCGCACGGCACCAGATCGACGTTTTGGAGGTTGGAGTTGTATCCGGCGTAGAGG
>JBGQGU010000470.1:0-3124 GCA_041497655.1 Gammaproteobacteria bacterium | reverse complement strand
TTCTTCCAGGTACTCGGCGATGGCGTTTGACTCGAAAATCGCGTCCTTGCCGTCGATCTGCAGCACCGGCACCTTGGAATGCGGCGAGATGGCGAGGAACCAGCCCGGCCGGTTGTCGCGGTCGATATAGGCGATCTCGTAAGGGATCTTTTTCTCCTGCAGCACGATCGCGGCGCGCTGAACCCAGGGACAGGTCTTGAAGCTGCACAGCAGGAACCGGGACGGCATTTGACCTCCGTTGACGATTAAGACAGATGGGGTCAGTGTAACTGTTCCGTGGCATGCGCTTGGCGTTTTTCGGAAATCTTGCGCTGACCCCATTTATTGCTGCCATTTATTGCTGTTTCCGGGTCGAAGGAGGAAGGAATGTGCCCCATTCGCAACCGAGGTCGCCTGATCATCGCGTCGCTTTTCTTGGCGCTGCTCTGCGGCGCCGCGCTCGCGCAGGCCCCCGCGACCGGCTCAGGACAGGCTTATCCGGGCAAACCGATCCGGCTCATCCTGCCATTCCCTGCCGGCGCGCCGAACGATACGGTCGGCCGGGCGCTGGGTCAGAAGCTTACCGAATTGCTCGGAGAGAACGTGGTGCCGGACAACCGGCCGGGAGCCGGCGGCAACGTGGGGATCGGCGCCGCGGCCATGTCCCCGCCCGATGGCTACACCATCCTGCTGGCCACGCCCGGGATCGCGATCAGCCCTTCGCTCTACTCCAGGCTCAATTACGATGCAGCCAGGGATTTTGCGCCGATAGCGCGAGCGACCACGATCCAGAACGTCCTGATCGTGCATCCGTCGGTCCCGGCACAAACGTTGAGGCAGTTCATCAGCCTGGCGCGAGCCCATCCCGGCAAGCTCAACTTTGCTTCGGGCGGCCCCGGCACGACCAACCATCTCGCCAACGAGTTGCTGAAGAATCTCGAGAAGATCAACCTGGTGCACGTGCCGTACAAGGGCGCGACCCTGGGCATGGTTGCCATGATCGGGGGCGAGGTGGATGAGGTCATCGTGCCGGTTATCGCCGCGATACCGCAAGTTCGTGCCGGAAAGGTGCGCGCGCTGGCGGTACTCTCGGAACAGCGCGTGCCGGCCCTGCCCGAGGTGCCGACGGCGAAGGAGGCCGGTGTCGACAACTTCGTGGTGTCGATATGGTATGGGCTGTTCGCGCCCGCCCGGACGCCGCCCGATATCGTCGCGCGCCTCAGCCGGGAAGTCATCAAGGCGCTGGAGTCGCCCGACTTGCGCGAGCGGCTGACCGCAATGGGCGCCGATCCCTGGCCCGGCACGCCGGAGGAGTTGGCGAATCTCGTGCGCAGCGAGACGGCGCGCTACGCGATTCTCATCAAGAGCATCGGCTTGCGTCTGGATTGAGCGGGTACGCGCCG
Source organism: Gammaproteobacteria bacterium (assembly GCA_041497655.1). Classification (GTDB taxonomy): domain Bacteria; phylum Pseudomonadota; class Gammaproteobacteria; order Burkholderiales; family SG8-41; genus SG8-41. The sequence continues at coordinate 1,742 of JBGQGU010000470.1, read as the reverse complement.
GTGTCTTTTGTGTGACAAGTGACCATCACTTATTGGGAGAACCAAACATGCTTCGCATCTACGGCTCCGCCAAATCGCGCACCGTGCGCGTACTGTGGATGGCGGGTGAACTGGGACTCGCCTACGATCACAAGGACTGGCTGCCGCGCTCGCCGGAGACGCGGACGCCGGAATACCGCGCGCTCAATCCCAACGGCCGCGTGCCGACGATCGACGACGACGGGTTCATCCTGTCGGAGTCGATGGCGATCAACTTCTACCTGGCGAAGAAACATCGCAGCCCGCTCTATCCTTCGGACCCGAAGCACGAGGCGCTCGCGCTGCAGTGGAGCCTGTGGGAGACCGACCGCCTCGATCGCCAGATCGTGAACTACGTCAGGCATGCCAAGGACCTTCCCGCAGCCGAGCGCAAGCCGGAGATTGCCGATGCGGCGTGGAAGGAGGTCGCGCCGGCGCTCGACGTGCTGGAGGCGGCGCTCGCGAAATCAGCGTGGCTCGCCGGCCCGGCGTTCTCGGTCGCGGATGTGAACGTCGCCGCGGCGCTCTACCGCGCGCTCGCGATCGATCTCGGGAAATGGCCGCACCTGCAGGCCTGGCTCCAGCGCTGCTGGGAGCGCCCGGCGGCGAAACAGGCACGCGCGATGCGGGAGGGAAAGTAGCTGAAGGAGGAAGACGGAAGGATGAAGGCGGAAGGATGACCTGTTTTTACTCCCGCACTGCGGGAGTCATCCGTCATCCTTCGGGTCATCCCTCATCTCTCATCCCTCCGCCCTCATCCCTACTGCTTCGCAAGTCCCAGGTCGGTCAGCGCGGCCCTGAGCTTGGCGTCCTCGGCGCGCAGGTAGCGGGTGTAGTCCGCGCTGTTCAAGTATTCGGCTTCCCACTGGTTGGCCTCGATGAACGCCTTCCACTCGGCGGTCGTCACGGCCGCGGCAATCGCGTGTTCCCAGAATGCGATCTGCTGCGGGCTCAAACCCTTCGCGCCGAACACGCCCGCCCAGTTGGGCACGACGAGGTCCATCCCTTGCTCCTTCCACGTCGGAACGGAGGCGAGCGCGCCGGAGAGCCGCTTCGGAGCCGCGATGCCCAGCACGCGCAGCTTCCCCGATTCCGCGTGCGGTTGGATGTTGGAAGCGACCGTGACGATGCAATCCACGTGGCCGCCGATGCCGGCGGTCATCAGCTCCGCGCCCTGGAAGACGGGGATCTTCGCTTTCTTGGGGTCGCCGCCCGCGGCTCTCACCAGCAGGCCGGCCATGATGTGCAGCGCGCTGCCCGCGCTGTTCACGCCGAGGCTCAACGTGTAGGGGTCGCGCTTCAGCCGCTCGATGAGGTCGCGCCCCGAGACGATCGGCGAGCCGGCGTTGACCGCCGCCGCGAGGTACTGGCTGCCGAGCAGCGCGAGCGGCGTGAAGTCGGCGAACGTGAAGCGGCTCTGCCCGGTGACCTGGGCGGTGATGACGGTCGGCGAGGCGACTTGGAGGTAGTGCGCGTCGCCGGCGTGCTGCGAGAGGAACGTCCACGCGACCTGGCCGCCGCCGCCCACGCGGTTGACGACCGTGCTGGTGACGCCGAACGCATTCGTGTCCTGCCAGATCCTCTGCAGGGCGCGCCCGGTGCGATCCTGGGAGCTCCCGGCGGTGAGCCCGATCACGATCTCGACGTTCTTTTCGGGTTTCCAGCCTTGCGCGGGCGCCGGCGCGCTCGCGAGCGCCAACGCGGCCAGGACTACGCGCGCGATT
>JBGQGU010000469.1:0-3130 GCA_041497655.1 Gammaproteobacteria bacterium | reverse complement strand
TTACGCCAAGCTGCCCGCGCCGCCGCCTGTTGACCCGGCCAAGGCCGCGGAAGCGAAGGCGAAAGCCGCGGAAGCGGCAAAGAAGGAAACCGAGCAGCTCACCAAGTCCCAGGACCGCGCGGTGGAGCGTTACAAGAAGGACAAGGGCATCAAGACGGCTGCGACTCCTGCCAAGAAGAAATAACCGGCCGTCCCAGCTGCCGCAAGAAGCCCGGTGATCCCGGGCTTTTTTGTCCGGGAATCACGCCTGTAGTTCCGCATGCCGTGTGCTCGCGGATTCCGGATGTTCCCGAATGTCTTGATCCATATCAAGTTCCTGCGCTGCAGGGCCGGTAGGTTACCGCAAGGTGGCTTCGCTGTTTCTGCAAAGGAGAGCGCCAGATGCCCCTGGCAGAGCCCACGTTGGGCGTGCTAGCCAACCCGCTGCTGCGTTACTTTCTGGCCACACGCCCTGCGTTCCTGAGCGTCACGCTCTTTGCATGCCTCGTGGGATTTGGCACTGCCTATCATGACGGCGTGGCGCTGGCGGCGGCGAAAGCGGTCGCCACGCTCGTATTTGCGTTGCTCGCCCACGCCGGAATAAATGTTCTCAACGATTATTACGACGAGCTGAACGGCACGGACCGCGCGAATACCGAGCGCGTCTTCCCGTTCACCGGTGGCAGCCGCTTCATACAGAACGGCGTGCTCACCGCGCGCGAGACGCTGGCTTACGGGGCGGCCCTGGTCGGAATCGTAATCGTCGCCGGCCTGTGGCTTACCAGCGTGTCTGCTCCCAACCTCATCTGGATCGGCGCGGCGGGCCTGTTCATCGGATGGGCCTATTCAGCTCCACCCCTTGCGCTCAACAGCCGTGGGCTGGGCGAGTTGTGCGTGGCAATCGGATTCGGGTTGGTGGTCGTCGGCGCCGATTTCGTGCAGCGCGGGAGCCTTGCACCGCTGCCGTTGGCCGCGGCAGTCTCCTACGGACTGCTCGTCACCAATATCCTGTTCATCAACCAGTTCCCCGACCGACGCGCGGACGAGGCGGCCGGCAAGCGCCACTGGGTCGTCATCCTCGGCGCACGGCGGGCGCGTTGGGGCTATGCCGTGATCGGGGCGGCTGCGTACGGGTTCCTGCTGTGGGCGGTTGGAGCCGGCCTGTTGCCGCGCTGGGCGCTGATTGCGCTGGCGAGCGCCGTGCTGACCGCATTGGCGGCGCGCGACCTCCTTCGCCACGCGGACCAGCCGCAGCGCCTGGTGCCCGCCATCAAACTGACGATAGGCGCTGCCACCCTGCATGGGCTGTTGCTGGCGGCCGCTCTGTTCGCAGCGGGGCAAGGTTGACATGCGTGAATCGGATGATCCGCAGGACCGCATGACGGATGCGGTGCCGTGGCGGCTGTTCGCGGCGATCGATGCCAAGGACACGCCGCGCTTCCTTGGATTCCTCGCCGATGACGCTACGTTTCAATTCGGCAACCAGCCGGCATTGAAGGGCAGGGCCACAATCGGGGCGGCAGTGCAGGCATTCTTCGGCTCGATCAAGGCGTGCCGCCACGAGGTATTGGGCAGCTGGAGGCACCCGGACAGCGTCGTCTGCCACGGCCGCGTCACCTACACGCGGACCGACGCTACGCGCGTTACCGTGCCCTTCGCCAACGTGATGCTGACGCGAGGGGAGCTGGTCAGCGACTACTTCATATTCGTCGACCTGGCGCCGCTGTTCGCGGAGTAAGTCACTACGGCCGGACGTCTCGATTCCGGCGATTCGGGCAAGACGGCCGGGTATCAGGCAGTGGAGACCGGGATCTTCCCGATTTTCATGCGCCACTCGCGCGGCCCCGTCTCGTGAGCCGCATTGCCGGTCGAGTCGACGGCGACGGTGACCGGCATGTCCTTCACCTCGAACTCGTGGATCGCTTCCATGCCGAGGTCCTGGAACGCCAGCACACGCGAGGCGCGGATCGCTTTCGACACCAGGTAGGCCGCGCCGCCCACCGCGATGAGGTGTATGCCCCGGTGGCGCTTGATCGCCTCGACCGCCTGCTTCCCGCGCTCCGACTTTCCAATCGAACCCAGCAGTCCGGTCTTGCCGAGCATGGCATCCATGAACTTGTCCATGCGGCGGGAAGTGGTGGGGCCGGCGGGGCCGACCACTTCATCGCGCACGGCAGCCACAGGGCCGACGTAGTAGATGAAGCGATTGGTGAAATCCACCGGGAGCTTCTCGCCCTTGGCGATGAGGTCGGCGAGCCGCTTGTGGGCGGCATCGCGGCCGGTGAGGATCTTGCCCGTGAGCAGCAGCCGGTCGCCCGCCTTCCAGGTTGCGGTTTGCGTCTTGGTCAGCGCCTCGAGGTTGACGCGCTTCGCGCCGCTGGCGAGATCGACCGCGAGCTTGGGCCAGTGCTCCAGGCCCGGCGCTTCGAAATGAGCGGGCCCGCTGCCGTCGAGGTGGAACTCGAGGTGACGCGTCGCGGCACAGTTGGGGATCACCGCCACCGGCAGCGAGGTGGCGTGGGTGGGGTAGTCGAGCACCTTTACGTCGAGCACGGTGGTGAGACCACCCAGGCCTTGTGCGCCGATGCCCAGAGCGTTGACCTTGTCGAAGATTTCGATCCGCAGTTCCTCGGCCCGCGTCTTCGGGCCGCGGCGCTTCAGCTCGTGCATGTCGAGGGGCTCCATCAGGGATTCCTTGGCGAGCATCATCGCTTTCTCGGCGCTGCCGCCGATGCCGATCCCGAGCATCCCCGGCGGACACCAGTCGCCGCCCATGGTCAGGACCTCACTGAGGATCCAGTCCACCACGGAATCGCTCGGATTGAGGATGGCGAAGCGCGACTTGTTCTCGGAGCCTCCGCCCTTGGCCGCGAGCCTGACCTCGACCCTGTCGCCGGGAACGACTTCCGTGTACACCATTGCCGGCGTGTTGTCCTGGGTATTTTTCCGCTTGCCCGCCGGGTCGGCAAGCATCGAAGCGCGCAGCGGGTTGTCCTTGTCGGTGTAGGCACGGCGCACGCCTTCGTTGACCATGTCGAGGACGCTCATGCCGGCGTCCCAGCGCACATCCATCCCGATCTTGAGGAACACCACGGCGATGCCGGTGTCCTGGCACACCGGCCGGTGGCCCTCCGCGGACATGCGCGAGTTG
>JBGQGU010000468.1:0-3133 GCA_041497655.1 Gammaproteobacteria bacterium | reverse complement strand
CTTGCTGGTGTCGCCGTCCGGCCGGGAAGTGCGGGTGCGTAGCCTGCACGCGCAAAACCGCGCGGCCGAGTGCGCCCTCGCGGGTCAACGTTGCGCGCTCAGCCTCGCCGGCGTCGAGAAAAAGGACATCGCGCGCGGCGACTGGATAGTGGAGCCCGCCGCGCACGCACCGACCGCTCGATTCGACGCGTCTCTCAAGCTGCCGCCATCCGCCACGCGCGCGCTCAAGCACTGGACCCCGGTGCACGTGCATCTCGGCGCCGCGGATGCGATGGGGCACGTCTCGCTGCTGCAAGCCACGGGCATCGAACCGGGCGGCAGCGGTCTTGCGCAGATCGTGCTCGATCAGCCCATCGGCGCGTTGCACGGCGACCGCTTTATCTTGCGCGACCAGTCGGCGCAGCAGACGCTCGCGGGCGGAGTGGTGCTCGATCCGTTCGCGCCGGCGCGCAAAGCGCGCACGCCCGCACGCCGGGCGGTGCTCGCGGCGCTGGGGCGTCCCACGACATCCGATGCCTTGCAGCAGCTGCTCAACGATGCGCCGGCGGGCGTGGATCTGTCATGGTTCGCGCGAAGTTTTAATCTGCGTACGGAGTCTGCGGAGTCGTTGTACCGTGAGGTCCCGATGATGGTGATCGACGTCGCCGGAGCCGGCCGCTTCGGTTTTGCGCCGCCGCGCTGGGAGGCGTTGCAGCAGGCGGCGCTCGCGGCGCTCGCGGCCGAACACGCCCGCGCGCCGGAGCTGCTCGGCCTGGAAGGCCGGCGTCTGCGCCGGCTGGCGACCCCGGATCTGCCATGGGAAGTGTTCGTGGCGCTGGTCGATCAGTTGCTGGCCGGGCAGCGCGTGGCGCGTCACGGCCCATGGCTGCATCTGCCGACGCATCGCATCACGCTCACCGGCGCGGAAGACAAGCTCTGGCGCGTGGTGGCGCCGTTGCTTCGGGCCACGCCGTTTCAGCCGCCGTGGGTGCGCGACATCGCGCAGACGCTCACGGCGCCCGAGCCGCAAGTGCGCAGCCTGTTGCAGCGCGTGACCATGCTGGGCGACACCTACGAGGTCATGCACGACCGCTTCTTCACGCGCGAGGCGATCGCCGAACTCGCGCGCATTGTCTCGGAGCTCGCGACGGAAAACGGCGCGGTGACGGCGTCGCAGTTCCGCGACCATATCGGCACGGGCCGCAAGCTCGCGATCCGGATACTCGAGTATTTCGACAAGACCGGTTTCTCGCGCCGCGTCGGCGATGCCCACTGCGTGCGCGACCCGACGCTGCTGGTCGGACACGTTAAGACAAACGCCGACGCCGGCAGTAGCCGGCGTGAGGCACAGGTTTACGGAAGAGACTCGCACCCCGGTGGGGCGACCTGACTTCAAATCTGGTAAGGGCCGTCAGCCGGTCCTTGGTGGGTTCGACTCCCACGCTCTTCCGCCAATTTACTGATCAGGTCATGAAATACTGCGCATTTTATTACTCCCTCTCCCACTGGGAGAGGGCCGGGGTGAGGGGGAAAATATCTGTAAAACTCCCCCTCATCCTGTCCTTCTCCCGAAGGGAGAAGGAACCTGGAGTATGTGGCGGTGCGCACTATTTAGCGCACGGTTCAGTAACTGGATATGGAGGTGTGCTATGTCAGATGTTCGATTGACCAGTTTGTCGCACGGCGGTGGATGCGGCTGCAAGATCGCGCCCGCCGCGCTCACGGAAATCCTCGCCAAGGTTCCGCGCCCGTTCCTCGATCCCGCGCTGCTCGTGGGGATCGAAACCAGCGACGATGCCGCGGTGTATCGCCTGAACGACGAGCAGGCGGTCGTCGCCACCACCGATTTTTTCATGCCGATCGTGGACGACCCGTACGATTTCGGGCGCATCGCCGCGACCAACGCGCTGTCCGACATTTACGCCATGGGCGCGCGCCCGATCTTCGCGCTCGCCATCGTCGGCATGCCGCTCAACAAGCTGCCGGTGAACGTGATTCAGGACATCCTCGCGGGCGGAGCCTCGGTGTGCGAGGCCGCGGGCATTCCCATCGCCGGCGGCCACTCGATCGATTCGGTCGAGCCGATCTACGGCCTGGTGGCGCTCGGCGTGATTCACCCGCAGCGCGTCAAGCGCAACAGCACCGCGCGCGCCGGTGACGTCATCGTGCTCGGCAAGGCGCTGGGGGTCGGGATTCTCAGCGCCGCGCTCAAGAAAGGCGCGCTGCCGGAGGAGGGATACCGGCAGATGCTGGCCTGCACCACGCAGCTCAACACCGTCGGCCATCCGCTGGTGGAAATTCCCGGCGTGCATGCGATGACCGATGTCACCGGTTTCGGCCTGCTCGGCCATCTGGCCGAGATCTGCCGCGGCTCGCGGCTCGGCGCGCGCATTGCGTTCGAGTCCCTTCCAATCCTGCCGGCGGCGCTGTCGCTCGTGCAGCAGGGTTACAGCACCGGTGCCGCTCCGCGCAACTGGGCGAGTTACGGCCATGACGTGCGGCTGCCGGACGATATCGCGCCCTGGCAGCAGGCGCTCCTGTGCGATCCGCAGACGAGCGGCGGATTGCTGGTCACCTGTGCGCCGCAGGCGGTCGCCGAGGTGCTGGCATTGTTTCGCGACGCGGGATTCGCCAGCGCCGCGGTGATCGGAGAGTTGCAGTCCGGTGAGCCATCCATTACCGTTGAATACCGCCTGGATCTTCCGGAGCTGTCGCCTCCGAACCGGGTTGCCGAAGTCCCGGCGTGAATTCGCGCCGACACCATTACATCTGTATCGACCTTGAAGGAGCCTAGACATGAAATCTATCCATATTGTATTTCCGTTGATCCTGGGTCTGTGCGCCGCCCCCGCCGCGTACGCGGCGCAGACGATAGACATGCATCTGATCGACGCCGGTGGCATTGGCAAATCGGTCGGGAAGATCAACGCCGAGGACAGCCCCAATGGGCTCGTGCTCGTCACCGACCTCAAGGGCCTGCCGCCCGGCGCGCACGGTTTTCACGTGCACGAAAACCCGGACTGCGCGGCGAAGGAAAAGGACGGCAAGATGGCCGCCGGTCTCGCCGCCGGCGGCCACTATGACCCGGATAAATCCGGCAAGCACGAAGGCCCGACGGGCCACGGGCACATGGGCGATCTGCCGGCGTTGACCG
>JBGQGU010000467.1:0-3139 GCA_041497655.1 Gammaproteobacteria bacterium | reverse complement strand
CTTCCGCAAGGAGACCGAGCCGTACATGACGATCTCCCGCCCCGCCGGGGGCGCCGGCGGCGGCATCACCATCGCCGAGGTCAACCTCAAGTTCGTGTGGGAAGTCGTCTCGCGCATCCAGATCGGAAGCGCGGGCCTGGCGTACGTCGTGAATTCCGATGGCACGCTGATTGCGCATCCCGACATCAGCCTCGTGCTGCAGAAGACGGACCTCTTCAAGCTGGCGCACGTCGCGGCGGCTGCCCGCGGCGAGGGCGAAGGCGCGCCGATCGCGCGCAACTTGAAGGGCGAGGAGGTGCTGACGGCGCACGCAGGCATCCCGACGCTCAACTGGACGGTGTTCGTCGAGCTGCCGCTGGCGGAGGCATTTGCCCCGCTCTACGCGTCCATTCTCCGCATCGGCCTGCTACTGCTCGCCGGGCTCGTGCTCTCCATGCTGGCGAGCGTCTATCTCGCGCGGCTCATGGCGAACCCGATCCGGGCGCTGCAAGAGGGCGCGGCGCGCATCGGCGCGGGCAATCTCGACCAACGCATCGAGGTCCACACCGGCGACGAGCTGGAGGCGTTGAGCGAGCATTTCAACAAGATGGCCAGCGATCTGAAGGCGTTTTACGCGGGCCTCGAGCGCAAGGTCGAGGAGCGCACTGCGGAGTTGAAAGAGTCCCTGGAACAGCAGACAGCGACTGCCGACATCCTGCGCGTGATCTCGAGCTCGCCGACGGATATCCAGCCCGTGCTCGACGCGGTGGCCGAGAACGCCGCGCGTCTGTGCGGTGCCAGCGACGTCCTCATCCGCCGAGTGGACGGCGACATGATTCGCGTTGCGGCCCACTTCGGCTCTGTGCCGGTGATGGCAGAAGCCCTTGCGATCACCCGCGGAACCGCGGGCGGGCGCTCTATCCTCGAACGCCGGACGATCCACATCCACGACATCGTCAACGAACACGCACGAGGGGAGTACCAGGACTCTCCGTCCTTTGAGCAGGGCAACCCAAACAGGACCATGCTCGTCGCGCCTTTGCTGCGCGAGGACACAGCCATTGGCACCATCGTGATTCGTCGCCCGGAGGTCCGCCCGTTTTCCGACAAGCAGATCAAGCTGCTCGAAACCTTCGCCGCCCAGGCGGTGATCGCGATCGAGAACGTGCGGCTGTTCAATGAGACGAAAGAAGCGCTCGAGCAGCAAACAGCGACGGCGGAGATCCTGCGTGTGATTTCAAGCTCGCCGACCGACGTGCAGCCGGTATTCGATGCGATCGTGAAAAGCGGCCTTCATCTGTTCGGTGGCGTGCACGCGTCGCTGCGGCTCGTCAAAGGGGATCAGACCGACGTGGCGGCAAGTACGTCACCTCTTACCATCGCCGACACGCTCGCCCCGCTCAATGACGATCGAGTGCCTTCCTGCCGGGCGATTCTGCGCCGGGAGGTGGTGCAGGTCCCGGACCTCTTCGCGGAGGACTGGGTTAGTGAAAGGCTCAAGCGTCGAGCCGATCAAATGGGCTTTCGCGCGATAGTCAGTGCGCCTCTACTGCGGGAAAACACCGCCATCGGGGCGATCGCCGTATCCCGCGCGACGCCCGGGCTGTTCACGGACAAGCAGGTCGCGCTGCTCAAGACCTTCGCGGCCCAGGCCGTGATCGCGATCGAGAACGTGCGGCTGTTCAACGAAACCAAGGAGGCGCTGGAACGGCAGACCTCGATCGCCGAAATCCTGCGCGTGATCAGCAGCACGCCCACGGACGTGAAGCCGGTGCTGGAGGCCGTAACGCACCGCGCCGCGCAACTGTGCGACGCGCCGGACGCTCGCCTGTTCGTAGTGGATGGGGACAGCTTGAGGTATGTCGCGGGTTTTGGCGAGCTCAAAGGCGTCACGCAGACCTTGCCGTTGACGAGGGGCATCGTCGTGGGCCGCGCGATCATCGACCAATCGGTGACGCACATCGAGGACCTCGCCGCCGCGCTCGACGACTTTCCGGATGCGCGCGGGCCGCAGCGGGAATTCGGAAATCGGACGACGCTCGCGGTGCCGCTGGTGCGGGAGAACAAGGCGTTCGGGGCAATCCTGTTGCGGCGGCGGGAGGTGCGCCCCTTCAGCGAGAAGCAGATCGAACTGGTCAAGACCTTCGCCGACCAGGCGGTGATCGCGATCGAGAACGTGCGGCTGTTCAACGAGATCCAGGACAAGAGCCGCCAGCTCGAGGTCGCGAACAAGCACAAATCCGAGTTCCTCGCCAACATGTCGCACGAGCTGAGGACGCCGTTGAACGCGATCATCGGCTTCTCCGAGGCGCTGCTCGAGAAGATGTTCGGCGAGATGAACGCGAAGCAGGAAGACTACCTCAAGGACATCCACTCCTCCGGCAGGCACCTGCTCTCGCTCATCAACGACATCCTGGACCTGTCCAAGATCGAGGCCGGGCGCATGGAGCTCGAGCTGTCGGAGTTCCACCTGCCGGCGGCGCTGCAGAACGCGATGACGCTGGTGCGCGAACGCGCGCATACTCACGGCATCACGCTCAAGGCGCGCGTCGATCCAAAACTGGGCGAGATCCGTGCCGACGAGCGCAAGTTCAAGCAGATCCTGCTCAACCTGCTGTCGAACGCGGTCAAGTTCACGCCGGACGGAGGCCGCGTGGAGGTGGATGCCCGCAAGAACGGCAATTCGGTCGAAGTCTCGGTCAAGGACAGCGGCGTCGGCATCGCGAAGGAGGACCACGGGGCGGTGTTCGAGGAGTTCCGCCAGGTCGGCCGCGATTACACCACCAAGCAGGAGGGCACGGGCCTCGGCCTCGCACTCACCCGCCGCTTCGTGGAGCTGCACGGCGGGAAGATCTGGGTGAAGAGCGCGCCGGGCAAGGGCTCGACCTTCACCTTCACGCTGCCGTTGAGCCGGTAGGCGTCAAGACACTGGCCACGGAATCACACGGAAACACACGGAAGATATGTAATGGAAGACGAAGAGATCATGTTCAAAATCCGAGGTTGCGTCTTCGAGGTTTTCCGGGTGCTCGGCGCCGGGTTCCTGGAGCAGGTGTACCACCTGGCCCTCTTGCACGAGCTGGAAGTGCAGGGACTGCGGGCAGAAGGCCAGCGCCCATTGGAAGTCACCTACAAGGGGAAGCAGGTCGGGGTCTATCTT
>JBGQGU010000466.1:0-3146 GCA_041497655.1 Gammaproteobacteria bacterium | reverse complement strand
GCGCCGTACTACGAGCCGCAGGGCAACGAAATTGCGGTGTTCGAGGCCGCCTACAAGAAGCGCCTGCCGGTGATGCTGAAGGGCCCCACTGGCTGCGGGAAGACGCGCTTCCTCGAGTTCATGGCATTCCAGTTGAAGCGCCCCCTCGTCACCGTCTCGTGCCACGAGGACCTCACCAGCTCGGACCTCGTCGGCCGCTTCCTGCTGGAAGGCGCGGAAACCGTGTGGCAGGACGGCCCGCTCACGCGCGCGGTCAAGGAGGGCGCGATCTGCTACCTCGACGAGATCGTGGAGGCGCGCACCGACTCGACCGTGGTGATCCACTCGCTCACCGACCACCGGCGCAAGCTCACCATCGAGAAGAAAGGCCAGGAGATCGAGGCGCACGAGGATTTCATGCTGGTGATCTCGTACAACCCCGGCTACCAGACGGTGCTGAAGGATCTCAAGCCCTCGACCAAGCAGCGCTTCATCGCGATCAACTTCGATTTCCCGCAGGAAGACATCGAGCGCAAGATCGTCCTCAACGAGGCGCCGGGCATCGCGCCCGAGCTGGTTCACCAGCTGGTCATCGCCGGGCGCAAGGCGCGGCTGCTGAAGGACCACGGTCTGGAGGAGTCGGCCTCCACGCGGGCGCTGGTGTACGCCGCCAACATGATGAATGCCGGCCTCGATCCCGTCGCCGCCTGCCAGGTGGCGATGGTCAACCCCATCACCGACGACGAGGAGCTCGCCGAGGCGCTGATGGAGATCGTGCAGGCGCACTTCGGCGCGTAAGCAGGGGCATTTCAGCCACGGAATCACACAGAGAATCCTGAGTTGAAAGCAAGAAGATTTCGGCCACGGAAACACACGGAAACACACGGACTCAGTAACAAGGATTGTTACCTGAGGGTGAGCGGTAAGAACAGGGGCCTTCTCGTCGACTCGGCGCCTTACCCAGCAGAAGCCGGTCGTTTTGTTCTTCGATTACTTCCGTATCTTTCCGTTTCCGTGTGATTCCGTGGCTGAATACTGCTCTTGAACTTTAGGATGGGTCCCACTTCTTCCAGACAAGCCGCAATCGACGAGCAGCTCACGCAGCTGCGCGACGCGAGCACTCTCGCGCACCGCGAGATCGAGCAAGTGCTGCCGCAGATCCGCCCCCACGGCGAAGAGGTAACGCTCGCCTGGCTCCTCGCCTGCCGCAGGCTCTACGACTACGACCGGGAGGCGGGCAAGGCCTTTATCCGCGGCAGCCGCGAGGCGGAGCGGGTGTCCGAGACGGTCGCGCCGTGGACGGAGCAGGCGCTGCACTTCACGCACTGGCGCGGCGCGTGGCGCGCGCTCGAGGGGTTCATGGCGAACCTGCCGCGCGCCTACGGCTCGCTCGGCCACGCCGGCGAGCGGCGCTGGGCCGAGATCGGCTTCGTGTGGTGCGAGCGCCAGGTTGACAGCGGCTGCGCCTACTTCACGACGCCGGTGGTGGATCTCTCCGGGCGCCAGGGCATCACCGGCATCGAGCAGCTCACGCAGCCGGCGGAGGAATTGTTCGAAACGAGGAAGCTGCTGCTCGCCACCTATCTCGCGGGCGGCATCCGCGTGCGCAACCTGCTGGGCGCCCAGGCGATCCTGCCCTGGGCCCTGCGCGGCGCCGACATCATGCAATCGGGCCGCGCGCGCGGCGAGGCCTATTTCCGGCTCGAGTCCGAAGAGAGCCTTGCCCTCCTGCTCGACCAGCTGCCTGGTTTCCGAGTAGCCGAGCGCAATCGCCTGCTCTCCATGCTGCTCGACGTCTGGTACGGGCATGGATTCGAGCTGAAGGAGGGCAGCTGGTCGCCGGAGAAGGGCCGGCCCTTCGTCGAGACCGACGGCCGCAGCATCTATTTCCCGGCGGTGATGCCGAACCGCGACGAGGCGGTGCTCGCGACGCTGCACGCCGCGGGTCATATGCGCTTCGGCACCTTCGATCGCCTGGCGATGAAGAAGCTGTTCGGATTAGCGGGCGTGGATTTTCCCGATGCGGGGCCGGTTTCCTGGGCGCCGCTCTACGCGCGCTACGGCGACGATGCGCTGCGCTTCCAGCTGATCTTCGATCTGTGCGAGGACTTGAGGGTCGACTTCCGCATCCAGCAGCTGGTGCCGAACTACCTGCAGCGGCTGCTTGCCACCGCGCGCTCTGGCGCGCGCCATCCGGAAACCGGCGTTTACTACGGTCTGGCGATGGCAAGCGTCGAGCAGGGCCTGGCGGCGAGCCGCAGTGATGGCGTGCGCGACGAGCGCTTCGCTCCGCTGCTCGATCCTGTTGCCACCGTGGCGGACGCCTGGCGCATCGCCGACACGATCTACACCGGGGGCGGGCTGCCGCCGGTGTCCGACCTCGAAGCGTTCCACGCGGCGTACCTGCCCGGGCGCGGTCCCAACACTACCCGGCTCGCGCATCCGCAACAGGACCAGGATGAGCAGCGGCAGCAGACCCGCTCCGGCGCCGAGGGCGAGAAGCGGCCGCAGGACGGAGGCGAGGAGCAAAACGAATCGCCGCAAAACGCCGAGAGCGGCGACGAGCGCGACGGCGGCAAGCGCCAGGAGATCGCCGGCTTCGGCGACTCCAGCGGCGCCTCGACGCGCGCCTCGGGCCGTTCGGAGGGCCAGCGGCAAAATGCCGGGGCGTCCGAGAAGGGCGTGGCGTACCCCGAGTGGGACTACCGCGAAGCGCGCTACAAGCGCAACTGGAGCTGGGTGCAGGAGCGGAAGCTCGCTGAATCGAACATCACCGAGACCAACCGCCTGATGAACCAGTACTCGTTCGCGCTGAAGCGCCTGAAGAAGGCGATCCAGGCGCAAAAGCCGACCCGGCTTGCGCCGCTGCTGCGGCAGCTCGACGGCGAGGACATCGACCTCAACGCCGTGGTGAATTACGCCGTGGAAAGGCAGGCGGGGCGCTCGCCCAAGCCGGCGATCTACCGTCGGCGCGAGATGCACCAGCGCGAGATCGCGGTAACGCTGCTCGCAGACATGTCCACCTCCATCATGCAGCACCTGCCGGAGGGCGGCGGGCGGCTGGTGGACCGCGTGCGCGCGGGCGTGCTCCTGTTCGCGGAGAGCATGGAAGAGGTGGGCGACGCCTATTCCATCGCCGGGTTCTGCTCCAAGTATCGCGACAACGT
>JBGQGU010000465.1:0-3152 GCA_041497655.1 Gammaproteobacteria bacterium | reverse complement strand
CGCCGCTTCCAGCTCGAGCAGGTTGCGGTAAACCGCCCGGCGCAGATGCGGCAGGTAAATCCCGCCGAACAGCCCGTGCCAGTACGGGTCGTTGCCCTGCGCCCGGTAGAGCGCCGAGGTCATCTCCGGCGTGCGCCGCTCCGGAGCGAGGCCGGCGAGCCGCTGCGAAGCGGCCAGCACGCGCTTGTGCATCCAGTTGGATTCCGGATAGCGCGTGAAGAAGTTGCGCCAGATGCCGCCGCGCAGGAAGGCCTTGGAACGATCGAAGCGGCCCGCGGCTTTTTCGTGGTCGACCAGTCCCGCGTAGATCTCGGCCGCGGACGCGGGCAGCGTCCATTCGTTCATTTCGATGTAGGAGGCGGTGGGTAGATAGACGACGCCGCGCGTGCGCTGGCCGGCGTGGAACTCGCGGTAGGTCGCCGGGCGGATCTTGCCCGAGTCGAGCACGCGGGTCACGAAATCCTCGAGCCAGCGCTTGCTGTACACCCAGTCCCAGGTCTCCGGCCAGATGCCGAATTTCTCGATGTCGTCGAAGTAGATCGCCGCCGCGTGCCCCGAACCGGAGAGCTGCTCGAGGTGGGCCACGGCGTCAGCCGCGGAAGAGAACGGCAGGCGGTAGCGCAGCGCCTCCGAGATCGGAAAGATGTCCAGGCGCCGCCCGTTTTCCTCGGTGGTGTGAAAACCGTCGAGATCGCCGGGTTCCTTGCCGGCGCACAGAAAATGATAGTCGTCCACCGTCACGTAACGGATGCCGCAGTCGGCGAGCGCGGGGACCACGGAGGACTCCCACACGCGCTCGGTGAGCCAGGCGCCGGTGGGCCGGCAGCCGAAGCGCCGCTCGAGCTTCTCCGAAAGGGCGAGTATCTGCCCGATCCGGTCCCGCTCCGGTATCGCGGCGAGCACCGGCTCGCCATCGCCGCCGCCGAACAGCTCGACCTGGCCGCGGTCCACCATCTCGTTCAGCAGCGCCATGTCGTCGGGGTGGCGCTCGAGCAGGTAGTCGAGGAGGCAGCCTGAGAAATGCAGGCTGAAGCGGAACGCGGGAAACCGGTGGAGCGTGCGCAGGAACGGCGAATAGCAGCGCTCGTGCGCGGTTTCGAGCACCGATGGGAAATTGCCCACCGGCTGGTGGCCGTGCACGCCGAACAGGAATGCCAGCGCCATGGGCCTGCGGGCGCGTCAGTGCGCCCTGCGCATGGTTCCGCCGCGTTCCCGCTCGCCGCCGCCGTGGCTCAGCGCTTCCCGGAGGTAGGCGGGCACCGGCAGCTTGAGGTCGGCGTACAGGTTGGCAAGATTCATGCGGAACAACTGGTCGAAGCTCGCCACCGACCGCGCCGGATTGTCGTCGCCCAGCCACCAGAACCAGTCTGAAGCCTCGCACACTTCGAGCTGCGCTTCCGCGCGCGCGCGCTCCTCCGCGTTCAGGCGCTCGCTCGACATCACCAGATCGTAGCTTTGTTTCGCCTCGCACAACAGGTCCCAGGCCCGGTTCTTGTCGGCGTTTCCGATCCAGGTCGAGAATGTACCGTGGACCCAGCTGCCCGCAACCAGCCGCTGCAGCTCGCCTGCGGGCGCCGCGTTCTGCGCCAGGTACGCGCTCGGCGTCACAGTCCGGATCACGGGATGGCTTTCGAGGGCGCCGTAGAGATCCTCGAAAAAGTAGTAGGCGTTGTACGGGTAGTACTCCCAGGCGTTTTCGCCGTCGAGCACGACCGTGACGAGCGGCGTCTCTTCCGGTGGCGTCTCGCGGCGGATCGCCTCGAGCCGCGCCACGAAATCCCGCGCCGCATCGCGGCCGTGCCACTTGGCGTACTCGAAGCCGATCAGGTCCGAAAGGCGCTCGTCGCGAAAGAACACCGTGATCCCATCGGCGCCGGCGACCCGGTACGGGCGGTAGAGATAGCGCTCGCGCTTCTCGGTCCTGCCCTCGGCGAGCAGGCTGTTGGCGAGGATGCTCTCGCTGCAGCCCGTCCAGCGGGACCCCTGCTGCGCCAGCAGCTGAAGGAACGCCACCGAGAGCGCGCCCTCGGCGGGCCACAGGCCCGCCGCCGCGCCGAAACGCCCGGCGTGGCTGTCGAGCGCGCGCCGCAGCTGGGCCGTGACCCGGGAACGCCCTCCGGGATAGTACGGCGAGCGCGGCAGCTCGATGTCCTGCTGGCTTTCCCGCGCGACCGCGAAATCGATGAGTAGCGGCGCCAGCGGGTGCGCGTACGGCGTGGTCGAAAGCTCGATCCGCCCCGCTTTCGCGAGCACGCGGTAGCGCGGGATGATGCCCTCGATCAGCTTCCCGATCAGCGCCAGCAGCTGCACCCGGTCCGCGTGCGTGTATCCCTGTCCCTTGCTCATGAGCTCGGCGAGCAGCGGCCGGTTCCGCCGCTCGCTCTCGCCGATCCAGCTCAAGTGGTACCACGTGATGAGATCCGCGAGATAGCTGCCCGACACGTAACCGAGCGCGACCTCGTCCTGGCCTTCCAGCATGCGGAAGATCTCCAGCAGCCGCTTGTACGGGGCGAATGGCATGATCATGGTGAGATCGTTGCTGCGGAAGCAGCGGTCGAGCAGCAGCTTGCGCGCGGCGGCGTCGAGCCGGTCGAGATCAGGATTGCCGAGCAGGCGTAGCAGGGGGTCGCGCAGGTCGTTGCGCCGGAACTGGGAGGCGTAATCGTCGATCTGGTCGAGCAGGACCGGAACGAAATTCACCGTCACGCGAATCTCCGGATGGCGTTCGAGGTGCGCCGCCATGTCGGTATAGTCCTTGATCGCATGCAGGTAGACCCACGGCAGGGCGGGCTCCCCGCGCGCGGGGTCGCGGTATTCCGGCTGATGCATATGCCACAGCAGCAGCAGATCGAGCCGGTCCGCGCTCATCGCGTCAGCGGATCCTGATGACCGCCTGGCCGAGCATTGCGGGTGTCACCAGCGTGACGCCGCGCTCGGTGACGTGGAAGCGCCGCCGGTCTTCCCCCGGATCAACGCCGATGCGCGTGCCGTCGGCGAGCCGGCAGCCGCGGTCCACCACCGCGCGCTTCACGACGACGTGCTGTCCGATTTCGCACTGGGGGAGGATCACCGAATCCTCCACCAGGCTGTAATCGCGCACGCGCACGCTGGAGAACAGCACCGAGCGGCGCACGGTTGCTCCGCTCACGATG
>JBGQGU010000464.1:0-3158 GCA_041497655.1 Gammaproteobacteria bacterium | reverse complement strand
TGCACGTCGCGGGGAAGAGTTGTCTCGAAAAGCGCGCGGAGTTCCTCGTAGCCGGCTTTTTCGGTGGCGAGGCGATGCCGCGAGAGGATGCGCTTGGTGTACGCGTCCACCACGAAGACAGGGTGCCGCGCCGCATAAAGAAGAATGGAGTCAGCGGTCTCCGGACCAATGCCGTGGACCGTCAAAAGCTTTTCCCGAAGCTCCGCCGTGGGCGCGCGAAACATTCTCGCGAGAGAGCCTCCATATTCGCGGCGCAGAAACTTCACAAATGCCTTCAGCTTTTTGGCCTTCTGGCGAAAGTAGCCGGACGAGCGGATCAAGCGCGCGAGCTGCGTGCGCGGCACGCGTTCGAGTGCAGCGGGAGTGAGCAGCCGTTCACGGCGCAAGTTGTTCATGGCCCTCTCGACGTTGGTCCACGCGGTGTTCTGTGTCAGGATGGCGCCGACGATCACCTCGAACGGTGTGCGTGCCGGCCACCAGTTCTGCGGGCCCAGCGCGCGGAACAGTGCGTTGTAGTACTCTTGCAAGCCGGGCAGGGCAGCGCGCTCGTCCGGCGCAACCGGCAGTATCATTTTCGCCGGTATAGATGGCAAGGCAAACGCCATTCGGGCAAGATAGCGGCGGGTTGCAGGCAAGTCAAGGCGCGGGTGTGGCACAAGCGCTGCATCGGTCTATTGACAGGGCATTGCCGGTTTCAATACGATTGCGCGTAAGTCCCATGAGAAGGAGCGCTTCCCATACCGTTCTCGTGCTAAAGTACCGCCTCCAGAGACCTGTGCGTCTGCGAGGAGCCAGCTAATGGCAGCCCGATTGGGCGAGATTCTCATTAAAGAGAACCTGATCACCCAGGACCAGCTTAAGCAAGCCCTGGAATATCAGAAGCAACACAATGGTCGTTTGGGCACCTGCCTGGTGAAAATGGGCCTGGTGACCGACGACGAAGTGACCGCTGTGCTCTCGCGGCAGTACGGCGTACCTTCCATCAATTTGAAGTATTACGAAGTGGATCCGGCGGTCACCAAGCTGATCCCGCAGGAAACAGCTATCCGCTATCAGATCGTACCGCTGTCGCGGGTAGGCTCCACGCTGACCATCGCGATGACCGATCCAACCAACGTCTTCGCCATGGACGATATCAAGTTCATGACCGGCTTCACCGTGGAGCCGGTGGTGGCCTCCGAGTCGGCCATTACCGAGGCCATTGGAAAATTTTACGGCGAAGCGCAAACCGTCCAGGAACTCGATAAGGTGATGAAGGACCTGGCCGGGGATGACGGAGCCGACCTCGAGTTGGCCGCTGAAGAAGCGGAGATGGATCTCCACTCCCTGGAAAAAGCGGCGGAGGAAGCGCCCATCATCAAGTTGGTGAACCTGATCCTGACGGACTCATTGAAGCGCGGGGCGAGCGACATTCACATCGAACCTTACGAAAAAGAGTATCGCGTGCGCTTCCGCATTGACGGCATGTTGCAGACGGTGATGAGCCCGCCCATGAAACTGAAAGATGCCATCACCAGCCGCCTGAAGATTATGTCCAAGCTGGACATCAGCGAAAAGCGGCTGCCGCAAGACGGCCGCATCATGATTAAGTTCACCAAGGACGGGAAGAAAAAGGAGCTGGACTTCCGCGTCTCCACGGTGCCCACGCTGTACGGCGAAAAGATCGTCATGCGGCTGTTGGATAAGGAAAACCTGCGGCTGGACATGACCAAGCTCGGGTTTGAGCAGGAGTCGCTGGACAAATTCGAGAAAGCCATTCTGAAGCCGTACGGCATGGTGCTGGTCACCGGGCCGACGGGCTCGGGCAAGACGAACACGCTCTATTCCTCGGTGGCGCGCCTGAACCAGCCCGATACGAACATCATGACGGCGGAAGACCCGGTCGAGTTCCAGTTGGCCGGCATCAACCAGGTGCAAATGAAGGAGCAGATCGGACTGAATTTCGCGTCCGCCCTGCGCGCGTTCTTGCGGCAAGACCCCAATATCATTCTGGTGGGCGAGATTCGCGACTTCGAGACGGCGGAAATTGCGGTAAAAGCGGCGCTCACGGGCCACCTTGTGCTCTCAACGCTGCACACCAACGACGCGCCTTCCACGGTGAGCCGGCTGATGAACATGGGTATCGAGCCGTTCCTGGTGGCTACTTCGGTCCACCTGATCTGCGCCCAGCGGCTGATTCGACGCGTCTGCGCAGGCTGCAAAGAGCAGGCGGACGTCCCCGAGCAGGCGCTAATTGACATCGGCTATACTCCGCAAGAAGCCAAAACCACCAAGGTGATGCACGGGAAAGGCTGCGCCACTTGCAATAACAGCGGGTACAAAGGGCGCGTGGGATTGTACGAAGTCATGGAAATCACCGATGAGCTGCGCGAGTTGATCCTGGTGGGTGCGTCGGCGCTGGAGTTGAAAAAGAAGGCCATCGAGCTGGGCATGATCTCGCTGCGGCGCAGCGGGCTGATTAAGATTGCAGCGGGTGTGGCATCGATCGAAGAAGTCGTGCGCGAGACGGTGCTCTAAAGGGAGGGGAAATGGCCGGCATTACGCTCAGCGAACTCCTGAAGAAGATGGTTGAGATGGGAGGGAGTGACCTGCACATCACCACCAACAGCCCCCCGCGCATCCGCATGCACGGCCACCTGCGGCCGCTGGACATGCCCCCGCTGACGGCGGCGGACACCAAGTCGCTGGCCTACAGCGTGCTCACCGACGCGCAGAAGCACCGCTTCGAGGAAAACCTCGAGCTGGACTTTTCGTTCGGGCTAAAAAATCTGGCCAGGTTTCGCGGCAACATCTTCAACCAGCGCGGCGCGGCGGCGGCCGTGTTCCGGACGATTCCGTGGGAGATCAAGGGATTCGAGGCGCTGGGCCTGGCGCCCATTGTGAAGGAGCTGTGCAACAAGCCGCGCGGGCTGGTTCTGGTGACGGGCCCCACCGGCTCGGGGAAGTCCACGACGCTCGCGGCGATGCTGGACAAGATTAACAGCGAGCGCGAAGAGCACATGATCACCATCGAGGACCCCATCGAGTTTCTGCACAACCACAAGAAGTGTCTGGTGAACCAGCGCGAAGTCCATTCGGACACCCATTCGTTTACCAACTCGCTGCGCGCGGCTTTGCGCGAAGACCCCGACGTGGTGCTCATCGGCGAAATGCGCGAC
>JBGQGU010000463.1:0-3166 GCA_041497655.1 Gammaproteobacteria bacterium | reverse complement strand
CCCAGCGGCTATCTAGGCAGCGGCTCAGGAGCCTGACAGGGGTCCCCTTCGTCTAGAGGCCCAGGACACCGCCCTCTCACGGCGGCAACACCGGTTCGAATCCGGTAGGGGACGCCAATTAAGTCAATTCAATAGAGGATAATGACGGACCATCTCCCAAAAATTTCCCAAAAAGATGCTACTGGATGACCCTGGACTTGTCCCAACTGCGGTGGCCACCCCCCGACAGATCCCTCCACCGACCTTACGCAGGCCGCCGGCACAGGGGGCAGCCGTCTAAAACCGTGTGTCCCACCCCCACGCCATGCCGTCGTGGCGCAAGCCGGCCAGGAAGGTCAGCGTCTTCCAATGCCCCCACGGCACCCGGCCGACGACCCGGTTTCCTCGCTTGGCGCGCCCGAAGCGGCGCTTGGTCCGGTAGACCGTCGATCCACCGACGGCAACGCTGATGGCGATGTCTTCATCGCTGGCGCCGGCATCGGCCGCCAGCAGGATCTGCGCCCGCTTGAGCTTGCGCGCGGCATGCTTGCCGCCGCTCAGCAGAGCGCTGAGTTCGTCGCGCTCGTCCTGGCTCAGCTCCACTCGGTAACGTACATTCATCGGTGCCCCCCGCGGTTGAGGGGACAACAGATGAATCAGATGCCGGGGCTATGTCTTCCCGCTTCCCACCCCGGCTTCACGTCCAAGCAGGGCCAATACCTGGCCTTCATCCACGCCTACACGCTGGTCCTCGGCCGGCCGCCGGCCGAAGCCGATCTGCAACGATTCTTTCAGGTGACGCCGCCTTAAGTCCACCAAATGGTGCTCGCGCTCGAACGCAACGGGCTGATCCGATGCCACCCCGGCACAGCCCGGAGCATCGAGGTGCTGGTCGATCCCAAAGCGCTGCCGGCCCTCCGCGCCAGCCCCGATCAACTCGTCAAATCCTCTGTGCAGAGGTACTAGCTGCGCTCGAACTGTTCATCAGCAATCAGGTCGAAAGCCTTTTGGCGGAAATCGCCCGGCTGCAGCAAATCCTGGCCCATTATCAGTGCAACATGTTGCCGATCAGCAAACGCAATGTATAAATCGCACAGCAGGGTTATAGCAAAGGACAGATTTCGATCGTTGAGGTAGTGCAGGCCCAGCGTCAATATGGCGATCTCAATATAAGCTATTTAAATACTTATGATCAATATCTGCAGGCGTGGGGAAAACTCCATACCGCGACGGGAGATTACATTAAACCGGTCGCGCAACCAGTCGGATCAGCTGATGGCACACGGTAGGGGAAACAACGTGAAGTTCTGTGTCGCGACACGCAGCAGAAGTGGATGGTCGATGACGGCGTGCGGCGCGCCGATTCTTCTCGCGCTGTTCGTCTATCTTGGCACAACCGCCGATGCCTTCGCGCGCGGCGAGAGCATCGAGGTCGGCGGCGGAGCACGCGGCCCAGTCCCACTATCCGCGGCCCAACAGACCGTCCTCGCGGTGCCGACGGCGCCTGCCGGCACCCGACCGCTAGCCACGCTCCTCAGCGCATGTCGGTCGATGTCTTCCCCGAGTTCGCTCCGCCCCAGGTGGTGATCCAGACCGAGGCTCCGGGCATGGCCCCGCAGGATGTCGAGACCCTGATCACCTACCCGCTCGAGAGCGCGATCAACGGGACGCCGGGAGTCACGAGCGTGCGCTCCAAGACCTCGGTCGGATTGGGATCGGCATCAACTCGATGACTCTGGGCGGGCTGGCGATCGCGATCGGGGTCGTCGTCGATAACGGGATCATCACGGTGGAAAATGTCGTGTGCCGATTGCAGCTCAACCGCAACGCCGCCGCTCCGAACCCGGCGATCGAAGTCGTGTTCGACGCCGTCCAGGAAATTCTCAATACCGTGGTCTACGCCACGACAATCCTCATCCTGATCTTTCTGCCGATATTCATGCTGCAAGATCTGGCGGGACAAATTTTCAACCCGCTCGGGGTGAGCTATGTCACGTCGCTCGCGGCCTCCCTGGTCGTGGCCGTCACCATGGTGCCGGCGCTGTGCTATCTCCTTCTCGATCGGAAAAGGTGCGGGATCGCGGCGTCGTGCTGCACGCGATGGGAAGTCGCGAGAAGCTGCCGGATACGACGCCGTTCGACGAGGACGCACAACCGCCGAACTTCAGCGAATTCGATGTTCGCCTCGATTTTGCCAAGGACCCCAATATGTCGCCGGACACTCTGCTGAAGAAGATCCGGGCGGATATGGCCGATATACCGGGGGTTGTGTTCAATGTCGGGCAGTTCATCGCTCACCGCATGGACGAGGTGCAATCCGGCATTCGGTCCCAGGTCGCGATCAAGATCTTCGGAGACAATCTCTCGACGCTCTACCAGCTTGGGCAGCAGGTTCAAGACCTGCTGCATGGCGTCGCCGGCGCCGTCACTCTGGCGCAGCGGCTGGACACTGCAGGCGACGCCAACAATAAGGCAGCAGCAGAATCGAACTTCGGGAAGTTGAGGGACGCGCTTAAGTCGATTCGGGAAAATTATGCCAACCTCCCATAAGTTTTGACCGATGCCCGGTCGCGCGCACGATCACGATCTACATGTACGATGTTTACTACGAACCGAAAACGATCATGGTGCGTCCCGGCGAGACGATCCGGTTCGTTGTTAAAAACACCGGCGGCCTTCTTCACGAGTTCAATCTCGGCACCCCCGAGATGCACGCGGAGCACCGCTAGGAGATGGCCGAGATGTTGAAGTCCGGCATGATCACCGCGACCGGCATCAATCACGCGATGATGAACATGGATCATTCGAGCATGGACCATTCGAAGATGGGAATGAAAATGCCAATGCGGCATGACGATCCCAACAGGGTCCTGGTAGAGCCGGTAAAGACCGCCGAGCTCGTCTGGAAGTTTACGAAGGCGGCAACGCTCCAGTTCTCCTGCAACGTCCCGGATCACTCCGCGGCCGGAATGGCGGGTCAAGTCAGAATCACGCGGTGAAGCAGCAAATGCGGCCCGCGACGATCACAGCGACGCGGAACTGTCGGCGACGGTCGCCTTTTTGACGAGGCTACCCAGTATGAGCGAGCAGACTACACCACGCTCCTCACGGCAAGAATGGCGCATAGCGCTACGCATCATCACGGCGGGGAGCAAACCATGCCGGGCATGGGAGCCAACCACCCAAT
>JBGQGU010000462.1:0-3180 GCA_041497655.1 Gammaproteobacteria bacterium | reverse complement strand
TGCGAGCTTGCTGACGCTGACCTTGACCCACGGCGCCTTGAACTCCGTCATCACCAGCTGGGCGAGGTGCTCGGCGAGCCGCTCGACCAGCAGGAAGCGGTCCTGCTTGAGCGATGCCTTGATGCGCTCGATCACCTTGGCGTAGTCGATCGTCTCGCGGATGCGGTCGCTGCGCGGATGGCTGGCGTCGGGAATGCCGATCTCAAGGTCGAGCTGCACCGTCTGCGGCACCTTGCGCTCCCAGTCGTAGACGCCGATCAGGATGTCGAGGCGCAGGTCGCTGATGAATATGACGTCCATTCGGAGCGGGTATCGAGTGTCGGGTGTCGAGTGTCAGGTGTCGAGTATCGAGTGTCGGGTGTCGAGTGAAGATGTAACGAGGGCGCAGGGCGCCCGCTATTCCCTCGACCCTCGACCCTCGACCCTCGTTGAGCGGGTCGGATAGAATGGGCGCCAATTGTAGGTGAAAACCCATGACAGCAGTAGCGCTCACGCTGTTGGCATATGTGCTCGGCTCGATCCCGTTCGCGGTGATCGTGAGCCGGGCGTTTGCGCTGCCGGACCCGCGCAGCTACGGCTCGGGCAATCCCGGCGCAACCAACGTGCTGCGCACGGGGAAAAAGGTCGCCGCGGCTCTGACTCTGCTGGGCGACACCCTGAAAGGCTGGCTGGCGGTGTTCCTCGCGCAGCGCATGGCCGAAGCGGGGACGACCGATGTTACGGTGGCGGCCGCCGCAGTCGCCGTCGCGCTCGGCCACATGTACCCGGTGTTCCTGCGTTTCCGTGGCGGAAAGGGCGTTTCCACCTCGGTTGGCGTGCTGGTCGCGCTCGATCTGTGGCTTGCCGCGGGCGCAATCGCGACCTGGGGCATCATCGCGATCTTTTTCCGCTACGCCTCGCTCGCCTCGCTGGTGGCGGCGGCCTTCGCGCCGATCTTCGCGTTCTTGCTTTACGGCATGAATCGCTTCGCGCTGGAGCCGGCGATCGGCGTCACGGTGATCGCGCTGCTGATCGCGTGGCGCCACCGGACCAACATCCGCAACCTTCTGGCGGGGACCGAAGGCAGGATCGGACAGCAGGATTCAGGAGTCAGGATTCAGGACTCGGAGTAGACCGCCAAACACTAGCGCTGCAACGCGTCCACGTGCTCTAAATCCCAGCGCGGCCTTACAGTAAAGCCGCCTTTCACTGAATCCCGAATCCCGAATCCTGGATCCTTTTGCATTCGCAGCGCCGCTGCGAATGCAATCATGGCGCCGTTGTCGGTGCAGAACTCGAACTCCGGATAGAACACCTGCACGCCGCGCCCGCGCGCTGCGACGGCGAGCCGGGCGCGCAGGGTCAGGTTGGCGCCGACGCCGCCGGCGACCACCAGCCGCTTGAGCCCCGCGCGCGGGAGCGCGGCGAGCGCCTTGGCAACCAGCACTTCCACGATGGCCGCCTCGATTTCGGCGGCGAGATCGGCACGCGCGGCGTCGTCGAGTGCGTGCTCCCTGACCACCGTCAGCACCGCTGTCTTCAGCCCGCTGAAACTGAAGTCGAGATTGCCGCTTGCGAGCATGGGACGCGGCAGGCTGAAACGGCCCGCCGTGCCGCTCGCGGCGAGCCTGGCGAGCGCCGGACCGCCGGGATAGCCGAGCCCGAGCAACTTGGCGGTCTTGTCGAACGCCTCGCCCGCAGCATCGTCCACGGTCTCGCCCAGGAGCTCGTAGTCGCCCACACCGGCGACCCGCATCAACTGCGTGTGGCCGCCGGAGACGAGGAGGGCGACAAAGGGAAAGTCCGGGGCGGGCCTTGAGAGCAGCGGCGAGAGCAGGTGCGCTTCGAGATGGTGCACGCCGAGCGCCGGGACGCCGAGCGCGTAGGCAAGGCCGTGCGCGGTCGCGGCGCCGACCAGCAACGCGCCGGCCAGGCCGGGGCCTTCGGTGTAGGCAACGGCGGTGAGCTCGCCCAGCCGGCAGCCGGTTTGCTCGAGCAGGCCGCGGGTGAGCGGCAGCAGGCGCCGGACGTGGTCGCGCGAGGCGAGCTCCGGCACCACGCCGCCGTAGTCGGCGTGCAGCCGCGCCTGCGTATGCAGGACGTGCCCGAGGAGTCCCCGGCTGTCGTCGTAGAGAGCGACCCCGGTCTCATCGCAGGAGGTTTCGATGCCAAGCACCAGCATGAGGGTCAGAACGGCTTTAAAAATCCCTTATGGCTTGATATAATACAAGTTTTCCAGATCGACCCAGGGATGATATGACGACTGTCCGCGTCAAGGAGAACGAGCCGTTCGAGGCGGCGCTGCGCCGCTTCAAGCGTACCGTCGAGAAAACCGGCCTGCTGACCGAATTGCGGGCTCGCGAGTACTACGAGAAGCCCACCACCGAACGCAAGCGCAAGCTCGCCGCCGCGATCAAGCGCCATTACAAGCGCCTGCGTTCGCAGCTCCTTCCACCGCGGATGTATTAACAACAGGATCCAGGAATCGGGATTCGGGGCGTAAACCCCGAGTCCCGTTTCATTTTCTGAATCCTGCAAAGGTCGTCTCTGAATCCTGAATCCCGAATCCTGATTCCTATGTCTTTAAAGGCCCGCATCAACGATGACGTCAAAGCCGCGATGCGCGCGGGTGACGCCGGGCGCCGCGATGCGCTGCGACTGCTGCTCGCCGCGGTGAAGCAGCGAGAGGTGGACGAGCGCAGGGAACTCACCGATGCCGACGTGGTATCCGTCATCGACCGCATGACCAAGCAGCGGCGCGAGTCGATCGCGCAGTTCGAGAAGGGCGGGCGGCAGGACCTCGCGCAGAAAGAGCAGTTCGAGCTCGGGCTGCTGCTAAGCTACATGCCGCAGGCGGTTTCGGACGCCGAGATCGCGACCGCGGTGGCGGAGGCTATTTCCGCGACCGGCGCCAAGGCCCCGGCGGACATGGGCAAGGTCATGGGCGCGCTGAAGGCGAAGCTCGCCGGCCGTGCCGACATGGGAAAAGTGTCGGCGATGGTGAAATCCAAACTTTCGGGATAGCTGAAGCAGCACCCGGCACGGCCCTGCGCCCCTGCCCGCACCCCCGCTCTGCGGCACCGAGTCCGGGGCGCGCCGCTTCGACATGGGAAAAGTGTCGGCGATGGTGAAATCCAAACTTTCGGGATAGCTGAAGCAGCACCCGGCACGGCCCTGCGCCCCTGCCCGCACCCCCGCTCT
>JBGQGU010000461.1:0-3196 GCA_041497655.1 Gammaproteobacteria bacterium | reverse complement strand
TCTGATCAAGCAGGTTTTTGTCATTCCCGCGAAGGCGGGAATCAAGGATACTCAGAACGTTACTGGGTCCCCGCCTCCGCGAGGACGAATTGATCAGAGGTTCCCTAGGACTATTGCATGATAAACACGATGCTCGTGTCGCTGGCGGTAACCGCGGGCGTGATCGCGCTGGCCGGGGTTCCGCTGCGCTGCTGGCAATTCAGCACCGGGCGGTTCCGTTCGCAGATACCCCGGCACGCGGTGGCGCGCGCGACGTTCAGGCTGTTTGCCTTCCTGATCCTGGTGCCCAACGCGCTCGCCTGGACCTATGCGATCTACATCGTGTACCGGTACTACACCTGCGTCGGTGCCTGCGCGCAGGAATGGGTCGGGACTGCCGTCGCAATCGGGATGCTGGGCTGTGCCTACGTCCTGCTCGAAGGCTTTCTCATCACCGCCCGGCGCCGCCTGAAGCCGGTGACGAGTGACTCGTGACGGGTGACCTGAGGTACGACCCGCGAATCACGATTCACGCTCAACCCGGGCTCAGCCCGGAAAGGCCTTGTTGAATTCGGCGACGAAACGCAGGTAATCCGCTTCGGGCAGCCGGTTGATCCCGGCCGCCGCCTGCCGCCCGCCACCGGTCTCGAACTTCAGGCATAGCGTGTCCGCGCCGCGCGGGTTCTCGACCGGCGCGCGCACGCTTACCGTGTAGCCGCCGTGCCGGGCCACCAGCATGGCAAGGGCGCGCCGCGGATGACGGCGCGCGAGCTCATTGGCGAAGAAGCCGTGGATGCGCCGGCTCCAGGCCGCGTCCGGCAGCACGTAGAGCGCGGCATGCCCCGATGCCGCGCGCGGCGCGACCGCACCGGCGCAGTCGAAGTCGTCGGCAAGAGCGTTCTTCAGCGCCTCGAACACCGGCTCGCCGTTGATGAAATCGCGCGGGTCGCGGTAATGGCTCACCGTCTCGAACAGGTCCGCCGGATGGTAGTGCAGGTCGTCCACGCTCTCGCCGTAGGCGTTGTAGTTCATGCACTCCCCGAGCTCGCGCAGGCGCTGGAGGTCGTCTTCGTCGAGGTCGAGCCCCGCAGCCGCGCGCTGCGCCGGCCCCTGGAGATTGTCGCCGTAAGCCGCCACCACCGCCCACAGTCTCTGGCGGCCGCCGAGATAACGGTCCACGATCAGGCTGGTGCAGGTGTCCGGCGCGGTGTCGATGAACGCCTTCAAATTGGCGTGTTGCGGCAGCCCGCCCGCGGCGTGGTGATCGAAGTAGCGCAGCCGCGCGCCGGCCCCGAGCAGGCGCTTCAAGTCGTCGGCATTGGCCTGCAGCGATATGTCGAGCACGGTGAGCTCGTCCCCGGCCGCGGCATGCACCCGATCGAGCAGCCGCACGTCGCGCTTCACTCCCGTCACCAGCACGCTCGCGCGCGGTTCCTCGAGCCTCAGCTGTTGCAGCGCGCAGATGCCGTCGGCATCGCCGTTGAAGATGTCATAAAATTGCATGGCTTAGGAGTTGGTCGGACTGAGCTCCGACAAACTCCTTATGCAAAACCGCCTGCACGAAAATCGAGGCAAAAAGCAATGAAACTTCATTTCAAGCCTACTCGTCCGCCCTTTGGAGGCCAATTATGGTCGTTATCCTGGGTTTCATTCAAAATCCGCAGGCGGTTTTGCTGTTAGCAGCCTGTCCGACACCTAAGTCCGACAGGCTGCTAGCGCGTCGCGAATTCGAAGGCGATGCCCGTTGCCGGGCGCGCTTCAATTCGCCTCAATGAACAATGGCGAGCTCCATGCCAGGCGAAAAAAAAGGACTACACGAAGCGCGTGCTGGGTTTTCGCCGCACAGCGTGCGGCTGGCGTGGATCCTCGTCGTAGCTTACCTGCTCGTGATCGTGGATGCCAGCTTGCAGCCGTTCCGGGACTGGCGCTCGCCGCCTGAGGAAATCCTGCACTTCCTCTTTGCGCCGTGGCCGCGCTACATCACGATGGAGGACGTCGTGGTGAATTTCGGCGCCTATGTTCCGCTCGGCCTGCTGCTCTCGATAGTCCTTGGCGCGCGTTACGGTCCGGCACGTGGGGCGGTCGCGGCAACGCTCGCTGCCGCGCTGCTCTCTCTCACCGTGGAGGCGGTGCAGATGTTCCTGCCCGCCCGCATCGCATCCAACGTGGATCTGCTCGCCAACGGTCTGGGCGCATTGGTCGGCGCCATGGCCGCGCCGTTGCTGGCGCCCACTCGGGTCCTCGGCGGCAGGATCCATGCCGCGCGCCATCGCCTGTTCCTCGATGGCATGCCGGCCGATGCCGCGCTCGTAATCGTCGGCCTGTGGCTCATCACGCAATTTCATCCCACGGCACAACTCTTCGGCGCCGGAGCCATCCGCGCCACTTTGGACCTGCCCCCGTACTTCACCCACACTCCCTGGCTCGCGCTCACCGGCGAAGCGGCGGTGGTGCTGTTCAGCCTGCTGGGCGTCGGGCTCATGCTGTCCACGTTCACGCGGGAGGGCGAGCGGCGTATGCTCGTGATCGGCACAGTGATCGGCACAGCGCTCGGCTTCAAGATTTTCAATGCCATCGCGCTCGTGCAGGCGTCCGCTCCATTCGCCTGGCTCACGCCGGGCGTCCTGCTCGGGCTGTGCGCGGGCTGGCTGCTGTTGTGGGGCGCGGAGCGACTTCCGCGTCCTGCGCAACTCGCCGCCTCGGCAGTGTGCATCGTGGCTGCGACGGCTGCGATCAATTTTGCCCCCGATAACCCCTACCACAGCGTGCCGCCGCGGTTGCTGGTCAGGGGCGCAAGCCATTTCCTGAATTTCTCCGGCATCGTGCGGGCGCTGTCCGAGCTGTGGCCGTTGCTCGCGATCGGTTTCCTGCTTTACGCGCTGGCCTCTCGCAAGCGGGACGGCGAGTGATCACGGATCATCACCGCATGCTCGCGCCGTCATCCTTTATAATTGCGCCACTTCACCACGCCGCTGCTTTGATGACTTACTACGCCAGACACGTTTTTTTCTGCTGCAACCAGCGTGAAGCTGGCGAGCAATGCTGCAACAACCACGGCTCGCAGAAGATGCGCGACTACGCCAAGGACCGGGTGAAGGAGTTGAAACTCTCCGGCCCCGGCAAGGTGCGAGTCAACCAGTCGGGCTGCCTCGACCGCTGCAAGGAAGGGCCGGTGATGGTCGTCTATCCCGAGGCCGTGTGGTACACCTACGTGGAC
>JBGQGU010000460.1:0-3198 GCA_041497655.1 Gammaproteobacteria bacterium | reverse complement strand
GCGGTGCGCCGCATGCTGCCGCTCTCGCTCACCTTCGACCATCGCGCCGTGACCGGCGGCGAGGCCGGGCGCTTTCTCAACGCAGTGATCGCCGACCTGCAGCGACGTGAGTAAATTCTTGAACCATAAAGAATCAGGGGCAGACTTGGCTCTGGCCCTGATTCTTCAGCGCTCAACCGGAAGCTTCCGGTCGCTCCACTCCACCATTCCGTCCTTGAGATTGTAGGAATGCTCGAAGCCCAGGCCTTCGAGGATTGCCGCCGCGGTCGTACTGCGCACGCCCGACCGGCACACTGCGATGATGCGCCGGCCGCGGTGCGCCTCGAGCTCGGCGGCGCGGCTCGCCAGCTCGCGCAGCGGAATGAGGAGACTGCCGGGAATGTGACCGAGCGGGCCGTGATACTCGGCCGGCTCGCGCACATCCAGCACCAACGGCGGATCGGATGAGCCGAGCATGGCGCTCACCTCGCCGGCGGCGAGCTGCCGCACCCGATTCAGTTCGGCGAGGTCCGGGAATTTCGCCTTGTCGTCGTCGATCGCGCTCTGGTTGGGCTGCAGCACCTCCTGGATTTTCTCCGGCATCGGAAACTTGAGGCTCGCCATCAGCTCGATGTACTGGCTCCGGCTGCGGCCCGCAATGCGCGGATTGCTGCGCTTCTCCTGCCCGATGGTGGAGCTCGTGTTGCCGCGGTAGTCGTGCGCCGGGAACATCAGCGTCTGCTCCGGCAGCGTGAACAGCTTGTTCGTGATCGAATCGTACTGGCTCCCCGCGTCACCCCCGGCGAAGTCCGCCCGCCCGGTTCCCCCGATCAGCAGCACGTCACCGGTAAGAACGCGGCCGTCCGTGTAAAGGCTGATACTGTCCGGCGTGTGGCCCGGGGTGTAGAGCACCGCGACCCGCGCCTCGCCGACCTCGATTTCGTCGCCGTCCTCCACGTGATGCGTCACCCCGGGCGCCGGGGCACGCCGGTGCATGATGAGGCGCGCATCAACGAGATCGCGCAGCTGGAACGAGCCCGTCGGGTGGTCGGCGTGGGTATGGGTGTCGACGATTGCGTCCAGCGTGAGCTGGTGGTAGGCGAGGAACGCCAGGTAACGGCTGATGTGATCGCGCACCGGATCGATGACGAGCGCCTTGCGGGTGCGTGCGCAGGCGATGAGATAGGTCTTGCACTTCCCGCGGTTGAGTTCCCGGAACAGCAGCATGGGGCGGTCTCGTCCGCATAACGTAGCACCAGGCCAGTCGCAAATCAACGCCGCGCTCCGGCAGGCGTGGCCTCGTCATGAAAGATGCCGCTTGCAGGATGTGCGCTCTAGTCGCACCTCTGAAGAGAGGCTTGAGAGCGGAGGGAAAGGACGGGAAACAAAACGGGGAGATGCTGGCCGCATCCCCCCGTTCAAGCGTCAGGCCGTCAGCGCCAGGCGTCGTTCGTGCCGCCTCAATCCTGACCGGCTAGGAGTTTGTCGGACTTAGCTCCGGCAAACTCCTTACGTCGCGATCTGCGTTACGCCGCGGCGCGCTGCCCGAGGACGTTCTGCGCAATCTTGCGGAACTCGGATTCGGTCAGCAGGCGTTTGTTCTTCAGAGAGTACCCCTTCACGGCGGCCGTCATCTTCAGGGCCTCTTCATCGCTCGCCTCGATGCCCATCTGCGCGAGCCAGGCCTTGACCGAATCGATGCCACTGCCCTTGCCCATCACGATCTCGGCGGGTGGCTGCCCGACGAACTTCGCGCGCACGGGGAACAGCTCGGTCGCGTTTTCCTCGCCGCAGTTCTTGTACCAGCTCGCGATGATTCCGGACTCGATCTGATACAGCTGCCTGCCCACGACGGGCTTGTTCGAAGGCACGTCCACTCCGGTGAGTTTCTGCACCAGGTTGGCGAGCGGCGTGAGCTTGCTGTAGTCGATCCCGACGTCTATCCCATACATTGTCAGCAATGCCATGACGGTTTCTTCCATCGGCGTGTTGCCGGCGCGCTCGCCGACGCCCAGCACGGTCGTGTGCAGCACCTCAACGCCTTCCGCGGCAGCCATGATCGTGTTCGCGACACCCATGCCGAAATCCTGGTGGAAGTGCGCTTCGAGGCGCTTCTTGATGCGCTTCTTGACCTCGCGGACGAAGTACTGCATCGCATGGGGCGATACGACCCCGAAAGTGTCCACCAGGGCGAGCGCGTCCATGTGGCCCTCGGTCGCGACCCGGTTGATCAGGTTCAACACCCAGTTCATCTCCGAGCGGGAAAAGTCGATGGGGAAAAACACGACTTCCAGCCCGTTCTTTTGAGCGAACTTGGTGGCTTCGATCGACGTCTCGATGGCCTTTTCCATCGGCCACTTGTAGGCCAGGTCGACCATGTGCTGGCTGGACGGAATCTCCATGACCACGCCGTGGACACCGGTGTCGATCGCGCGCTGGACGTCCTCTTTCATGCAGCGCGAAAAAGCAAAAATCTGCGGGCCGAGGTTGCGCCGGGCGATCTCCTTGATCGCTTCGGCGTCGGAAGGCGAAACGATCGGCATGCCCGCTTCAATGCGGTGCACGCCGGCTTCCGCCAGCGCTTCGGCAATGCGGATCTTGTCGTCCTTGCTGAGGATGATGCCGGTTTGCTGCTCCCCGTCACGCAGCGTGATGTCGTGGATCTTGATCTGCTTGGCGAACTTGAAGTCCTTGCGCACTTCCTCCGCGAAATTCCACTGGCTGACGAACCAGTTGTCTGTCTTCCAGGGGGTCTTTGCCATTTGGCGCTCCTTGCGTGTTGGATGAATTGGGGACTAACTTGTTAATTTTCAAAAAACTTTGCGTCACTGTCAAGGCAAGACGCGAACCGGCGAGGCATCCGGTTGATCTGGATCAACCCGAGGACATTCCTCGCCCATTCAATCAGTTCCGCCTGCCGCTCACCGCTTGCGGGTCTTGAGATACCAATCGAGGATCTGCGCGCCGTTCCAGAACAGCACGCCCTTCTGCTTTCTCAACCGGCGCAGCACGGCCTCGAAATACTTGATCCGGTGCGGCACGCCCGAGATATAGGGATGCACCGCGATCGCCATGATTTTCGCGCGGTCCCTGCCTTCACGGTACACGCGCTCGAAGTAGTCCATGGTGCGCGTGACGAACTCCCCCGCCGGGTGGTGCTGCACCACCATCATCGCGATGTCGTTCAACTCCAGGGAGTACGGCAGGGTGATGAGTTCG
>JBGQGU010000459.1:0-3199 GCA_041497655.1 Gammaproteobacteria bacterium | reverse complement strand
GGGGCGAGTCCGAGGCCGCCGACGACGCCGGCGCCCTCGTCGGTCAGGATGTCGCCGAACTGATTGGTGGTCACCACCACGTCGAACTGCTGCGGGTTCATGACGAGCTTCATCGCGAAACCGTCCACCAGCACTTCGTCGAGCTTCACGTCCGGGTATTCCTTCGCCAGCTTGCGGCACTCCTCGGCGAACATGCCGCAGGCGAGCCGGTAGACCGGCTCCTTGTGCACCGATGTCACCTTCTTCCGCTTGCGCATGCGCGCGATCTCGAACGCCTCGCGGGCGACGCGGCTCGAGCCCTTGCGCGTGATGACGCGCGAGGCGATGGTGATCTCGTCGTTGGGACGGAATTCGCCGGTGCCCGCGACCACGGTATCGGAGGACTGCATGCCTTCCGTCACTTCGCGCAGGAACACGATGTCCACGTCCTTGTGCACCGACCGTATATTGGGATAGGACCTGACCGGCTTGATGCTGGCGTAGAGATCCAGGCGCTTCCGCAGCGGCGGCATGATCCAGGTGGGGTCGTTGCGCGGATAGGCGGCATGCCCGATCGGCCCGCACAGGAAGCCGTCCATCTTCTCGAGCGCCGCGACCGTCGGCTGCGGCATGGTGTGGCCGTGGAGCTCGTGCCCGCGCCTGCCGATGGGCAGCTCCTGCCACTGCACCTCGAGCCCGGTCGTCTTCGCCGCGGCCTTCATCACCTTGACGGCCTCGGGCACGACTTCGAGCCCGATGTCGTCGCCCAGCAGGATTCCAATTCTCAGCGCCATCTATTCGTCAATGCCAAATGCGTGAGTCGTGATTCGTGAGGCGTGAATCGACTCCCCGCAATTCCCTCTCCCCCGGCCAGGGGAGAGGAACTAAGTGATTAAAAGAAAGGGGCCAAGCTCGAATCATGATAAACCGAGCCTGGCCCCACTAATCTTCTACGCCGGCCCGGCGAGCGCCTCGATGCCGTGCTTGCCGGCGATGGCGAGGATGCGCTCGAGCGTCGGCGCTCCGGTCCGGCCCATTTCGTCGAGATCGGCGAAGAAAGCGCCGGTTCCAGCCGGTGAGCCCCACAGGAGGTAGCGACACGGCGCCGGGCCGTGGTTGAACAGCGTGTGCGGTGTACCGCCCGGGACGCTCACGAAGGCGCCGGGACGAAGCATGGACTTCTTGCCGGCGACCTGAAACTCGAGCTCGCCCTCGAGCACGAAGTAGGCCTCGTCCCAGGGATGCCGGTGGAGCGGCGGCCCGCCGCCCGGAGCGGCCTCGATCTCGAAAAGCTCCCAGGCGCCGAGCGTCTCGCTGCTCGTCGCCTTGCAGACGATGCGATCGCCCAGTACCTGGAGGGCCTGGCCGGAGCGCGGCTCGACGATGACGACTTTTCCGGTATTGGTTCCTGACATGACTTGTCCCCTCCCCGGCCGCTCGCGGTTTCCGATGACAGATTATATGACGCCTACCCGCCCTCTACTCCGCTTTGATGTTGGCCTCGCGTATCACCTTGCCCCAGCGCGCGTACTCCGCGCGCATGAATTCGGCGAACTGCTCGGGCGCCCTCGCGTCCGGCTCGCCACCCTGAGCGCGCAGCCGCTCGCGGGTCTCGGGCGCCGCCATCAGCTTCACGCACTCCGCGTGCAGGCGCTCGATAATCGGGCGCGGCGTGCCCGCCGGGGCCAGCAGCCCGTACCAGTTGACGGCCTGAATCTGCGGGAATCCGGCCTCAACCGTGGTCGGCACCTCGGGCATCGAAACCGCACGTTTCGTGTCGAAGACGGCGAGACCGCGCATCCTGCCGTCCTTCACGTACGATGCGGCGCTCGTGACCACGACGATCACCATGTCCACGTCGCCGCTCATGGCGCCGACCAGCCCGAAGCCCGCGCTCTTGTACGGGACGTGCGTGAACTTGATCCTGGCGGCCCCCTGCAGCAGCTCGCCGGCGAGATGGTTCGCCGAGCCGACGCCCCCGGAACCATAGGCGATCTTGCCGGGATAGGCGCGGGCAAGCTGCACCAGCTCGCGTAAACTCTTCGCCGGGACCGAGGGATGCACCACCAGTCCGTTGGGAATGGTGGCGACCATCGCGATCGGCACAAAATCGCGCATCGGGTCGTAACCGACCTTGCGATAAACATACGGGTTGGTCAGCAGCGGCACCGCCCCCATCAGCAACGTGTAGCCGTCCGGCGCGGACTTGGCTGCCGCCTCGAAGCCAATACTGCCTGCGGCGCCCAAGCGCGGCTCGACGTACACCTGCTGGCCGAGCGCCGGCGTGAGCTGCAGGGCGACCATCCGGGCCATCAGATCCGAGCCACCCGTGAAGCCCGTGATGATGCGCACCGGCTTGACCGGGTAGTTTTGCGCGGCCAGCATTGCGCTCCATCCCGCCGCAGCGATTGCGAACGCAAGGGAAGCAACGATTTCCGCCGCGCGCAAAACTAAAAACAACTTTTCACGCCTCATCATGTCACGCTCCATCATGTCACGCTCAATCATGACTCCTGGTCTTCCGCCTCGACCATCGCCCACACGCGGCGGAACGGCCCGCGCGACTTGAGCAACTCTCCTCCGGCGTCAGCGGCGGTCTGCTCGTCTATCCACACGGGCTTGCCGAGGCCGGCGCTGATGCAGGCGCGGCGCGCGTTTTCCTCGAACAGGAACGCGCCCCCTACCGCCTCCTCCACACTCGCGCCGGTAATCGCCGCGCCGTGCGCCCGCAGGAGCACGGCACGGTGCGGCCCAAGCGCCTTCGCCAGCGCTTCGCCGCGCTGCCGGTTGCTCACCAGCCGCGGGTCCGGGTACACCGGCACGCCGTCGTGGAACAGCGTGCCCACCAGATGGATGGGCCTCAATGTCTGCTCGCTGGTCGTGAATGCGGTCGAATGCATCCCGTGATAGTGAATGACGCTGCCGACGTCGGGGCGCGACCGGAGAATCTCCAGGTGTATCGGGTACTCTCCCGGCAAGTCGCCGCGTCCGGCGAGCTTCTTGCCTTCCATGTCCACGAGCAGGAAATCTTCCGCGCCCGCCTTGAGGCCCAGCGAATGGCGGGTGAGCAGGAAGCGGTCCGCGCCGAGGCGAACGCTGAGATGGCCGAAACCTTCGATGTATCCTCGCCGGTAGAGAAAACGCCACGCCTTGAGGGCGTTGGCGGTGAGCGTCGCGTCTTGCGCCATGCCGGTTGTGCTCATTTTCTTGCGGGACAGAT
>JBGQGU010000458.1:0-3200 GCA_041497655.1 Gammaproteobacteria bacterium | reverse complement strand
TGGGTGAACTGGTCCACGAAGCATTCACCATCGATCAGCAGCGTCGCCACGCAATAGCCGAGGTTGAGCTGGGCCGCCGTCAGGCCTTGCGGCTCGTACTTCCATCCCACGTGCTCCACCGTGCCCTTGGAGCCGTGCACGACGATCTTCGTGACATCGCCGGCGCCGAACGAATGTTCTGCCTGCAGCTCGCGGATCGCATCAAGCGTGGAATGGGTGCTGCCGTTGCAGGCATAGAGCTTGAGCCTCACGCCAAGGGTCTGCCACTCCGAGCCGAGGCCGGCCGTGAGAGCGTCGAGCTTGAAACGGTCGGTGGACCGCGAGAACGTGGTGCAGAACCCCCCGTATTCGCTCTCGAATACGTTCACGATGCCGGTAAACCCGGCATCGGCGAACAGCGCCCCATAGAGTCCGCTCTGCGCTGCCCGCCCCGCGTGCATCCGCTTGACCATTGAGCCAAATTGCGCGGCCATCAAGCCGGAGGATTGCGTGCCGGCGATGCCGAGCGCGTGTACGGTCTTGCCGGCATCCAGATTCAATCCGCGCGCCGCGCCTGCGGCCGCTGCGAACAC
Organism: Gammaproteobacteria bacterium; assembly: GCA_041497655.1. Classification (GTDB taxonomy): domain Bacteria; phylum Pseudomonadota; class Gammaproteobacteria; order Burkholderiales; family SG8-41; genus SG8-41. The sequence goes on along the minus strand of JBGQGU010000458.1, from coordinate 2,628 downwards.
GCCGACCGTCGCTCCCGAATGCCAGCCCTGCGCGATGTGCTCGTTGCCCATGCAGATGCCGACGCGCGGCCCCACCTCGTAGCCCGCGACGGCCGCCGCCAGGAATTCCTTCCCACTCAGGCGGGGGCGCGCTTCCGCGACCGCGATCAGCGCGGGAAGGACCACGGCACCGCTATGCAGTACGCCCAGCAGATGCGTGTCGTCGAGCTCGAAGCCCTGCACCTGAGTGCCGTTGACGAGCGCAGCGTGCGGCGCCGAGAGCTTTTGCCCCGTGCCCCACACTGCGCAGGCCCGCGTGGCGTCCAGCTCGCCCAGCCGGCCCTGCAGGATGCGGCTCCACTCGAGATCAGCGCCGTAGATGCCGCAGCCGAGCGCGTCCAGCATCAACAGCTTGATGCGGCTCCGGACTTCCTGCGGGATACGGTCGTACTGGAGTCCGGATACGAAATCGGCGATGCCCCGGGTATACCTGCTGTCGGACGGCTGCTGCGACATGCGTTCCTTTGCTGCAGGACTTGCGGCCACTCACACATCGTGGTCCTGCACGTTACCGGCGTCGCCGCAATTCTACCTTCTGCTGCGAGATGAGGGCGAACGGACGAGGAGAGCAGTGCATGCTCTTTTCCTTGCTCCAAAAGAGGCGGAAATGAAGTACGGCGACGCCTCGTGCTAATCTGCAAGAAAGACGATACCAAGGGAGGCGTCATGGTGCGGTTTCGCTGGTTCGCTCTGCTTTTTGTCGCGTTTTCCTGCACCGCATTCGCGCAGCAGTACCCGGCGCGCCCGGTGCGCGTGCTGATCCCGTTCACGGCGGGCAGCGCGGCCGACATCATCGCGCGCGCCATGGAGCCGGCGATGCGCGAGCGGCTCGGGCAGCCGTTCGTGATCGACAACCGCGGCGGGGCGGGCGGCAACATCGCGGCGGAGATGACGGCGAAGGAGACCGCGGACGGTTGAGCAGGTTCCGCGCACCTTGGTGCGTGGATGCGACCCGGGAGCGGGCTGTAACGTGCCAATTCTGAACCGCGGTCATTACACGTGCCTACGCGGTCGCATCCCCTAAGAAGGGGCCCCTGCTCCTCGCTTCGGCACGTCGCCCGACGGCCACACCATCATGATGGCCACCATTGGCACGCACGCCATCAACCACAGCCTCTACTCGAAGCCGAGCTTCCACCCGCAACGTGATTTCACCCCGGTCGGGCTGGTGGCCGAGAGCCCCAATGCGCTGGTGATCAACCCCAAGGTGCAGGCAACATCGATCCAGGAGTTGATCGCGCTCGCGAAATCGAAACCCGGAGGCCTCAACTACGGCTCCTCGGGCGCCGGCACGACGGTGCACCTGTCGGCCGAGCTCTTCAGCGTGATGACCGGCATCAAGATGACCCACGTGCCGCACAAAGGCGCGGCCGAGGCGCTCACTTCATTACTCGGCGGGCAGACCGACCTCATATTCGCAAGCCTCTCCTCCTCCATCCCGCTCATCAAGGCGGGACGGTTGAGGGCGTTTGCGGTCACCGGCGCCAAGCGCTCGCCCTCCATACCTGAATTGCCGACGGTGGCGGAAGCGGCCGGGCTCAAGGGCTATGAAGCCTCCGCCTGGTTCGGCATCGTCGGCCCGGCCGGCATGCCGAAGGGCGCCGTCGTTGCGCTCAACAAGGCGGCGCTCTCCTCGCTCGAGGATGCCGAGGTCAGGAAACGGCTGTTCAACGCCGGCGTGGAGATCCGCACCAGCTCTCCCGAGGACTTCGCGCGTTACATCGAATCCGAGATGAAGAAGTGGGCGAAAGTGGTCAAGGCGTCCGGCGCCAGGGCGGACTGACGCCTGGCGCGGCGACGCAGTGACGAGTGTCGAGTGTCGAGTGTCGGGTGTCGAGTGTCGGGTGTCGGGTGTCGAGTGAAGGATCTCGAGGGGATTACGCCCTATCACGTTCTCTTCTCTCGACACTCCCCTCTCATCCCTAGATCTTCCAGCCGATCCACTCGCACACCCCCCGCCCCAGTATCCACTCCTTGTCGCCGGCGGAGAGCCAGGGAATTTCTTCGCTCAGGTAGGTGAGGGACTGCCGGTAGCTGCACGGCAGCCGCGAGAGGTCGCTCCCCCAGAACATGCGCTTCGGCCCGAACGCGTCGTAGACGCGGCGGATGTACGGCTGCAGCGCGCGGAACGGGTAGGCGTCCGTCGCGTAGTGCGGCAGGCAGCTCACCTTCACCGCGACGTTGGGACGCTTCGCGAGCGCAAGGACGCTGTCGAGATGGCGGAACGCCTCTTCGTCCTTGCCGGTCGTGAGACCGAGGTGGTCTATCGTCAGCTTGAGCCGCGGATGGCGCTCCGCCACCCGGTCGATGTGATGCATGTCCGAATGAAGGGCCAGTGTCATGACCGGCACGCCCGCCTTCTCCGCTTCGGGCCACAGCCAGTCGATGCGTCCCTCGGTCAGCAGCGGCCGCAGGAACGGGCGGTGCATGGTGAAGCGCAACCCCAGCATGCCGGGCTGCTTGCGCCAGGTTGCGATCTTCCCGCGTGAATCGGGCGCGTCCGGGTCAAGCCGGCCCATGACCGCGAAGCGCTTCGGGTGCTCGCGCGCGGCCGCGAGGCACACATCGTTGCGCTCGCCCTCCCATGAC
>JBGQGU010000457.1:0-3204 GCA_041497655.1 Gammaproteobacteria bacterium | reverse complement strand
GCAGCGCCGGCATGGCTCGCCGGCGCGGTCGTAGACCATAAACTGGCTCTGGTAGTTGCCGGCCATGCCGTCGCTGCGCAGGTAATCCCTGAGGCTGCTGCCGCCGGCGTTGATCGCAAGCTCGAGGGTTTCGCGGATTTTCGCCGCGAGGACGTGACAACGCTTGCAGCTTAATCGCCGCGCGGCTGTGCGCGGGGATATGCCGGCCCGGAACAGCGCCTCGTTGGCATAGATGTTGCCCAAACCCGCGACTACGTGGCTGTCCATAAGCACTTGCTTGATGGCGGCGCTGCGGTTGCGCGTGGCGGCGTGCAGCGTCGCCCCGTCGAAGGCGGCGGAAAGCGGCTCGGGGCCGATCTCCGCCAGCAGGGGGTGAGCAAGCGGATCTCCCGCCTGCCACAGCACCAGACCGAAGCGGCGCGGGTCGCGCAGGCGCACCACCATCCCGTTGCCGAGCACGAGGTCGAAATGATCGTGCGGGGCAGGCGCCGCGCCGTCCGTCACCACCCACAGCCGTCCCGACATGCCGAGGTGCAGGATCAGCGTGCCGGCGCCGCAATCGACCAGCAGGTACTTGCCGCGCCGCGCGAGCGAGCGGACGGTGGCGCCCGCGATGAGTTGCGGCAGCCGGCGCGGCACCGGCAGGCGGAGCCGCCGGTTGCGCACCACGACGGTCCGGATGCGCTGGCCGACCAGCAGCGGCTCCAGCCCGCGGCGCGTGGTCTCGACTTCCGGCAATTCAGGCATGGCAAAGAGATCAGTTTTGAGTTTTGAATGTTGAGTTTTGAGTTGGCGCGCTTTGTGTTTGAACTCAACACTTAGCATTCACCACTCAACATTGATCTACTTGGTCCCCGGCGGGGAGAGCAGGCGCTTCGCGAGCTCGGCGCGGAAGCGGTATTGCAGCTTTTCGTCGGAGCGCGCCAGCACCAGTTCCGGCTCGCGGGAAAGAACGCCGAGCGTGAATCCGCCGGCGTTCTTTAGCTGGACTTTGATCTCATCTTGCGATCTTGCGGCAGAACGCGGTTCCACGCGCAAGGCGCCGGCGAGGCGCCACTCGTCCACCCAGCGCAGGAGGTCATCCTGGCTGAGGTCCCCGAAGCGGGGCGCAAGCGTCCATTTGCCGTCGTGCTGTTCAACTGCGAAATCCCTGAGCGCGATGCGCACCGGCGATTCATCAGCGCCGAACAGCTGGTGGCTCGCCATCTGGAAGGCGTTCACCGGCAGCGCCGCGCCGTAGCGCGGGTGCACGGCATAGACGGCTTCGCCCGACAACACGTATTGCTCGCGCGTGAGTTCGCTCACCATGCCGAGGCTGAACGGTTGCCCATCCACGATGATGCGCGCCTCCGGCTGCTCCAGCCCGAAGCGCCCGCGATCGCCGGCCGGCAGCCGGTGCACGGCCCTGGCTTCCACGATCGCGAGCAGCTGTTGTACCCGCGAGGCGTCGGCGCGCGCCGCGAACGGCGCGGAGATGAACCAGGCGTCCTGCTTCTTGTCGAGCAGTATCGGTGCTGCGCCCGCACGCTCGATGCGCAGCGACCTCGCTTCCCAGGGCTTCAACGCCGACAGCGGGTATTCGATGGCCGCGTCCTGCGCCGGCCTAAAGTAGAAGAACGCGCCCAGCGCGGCGACTGCGGCAGCAAGCAGTGCGTTCAGCCATATCGAGCTTCGCATAACTGGCTTATGCCGCTCGACCCTCACCCCTTGCGCCCGCGGAGGGCGGAGCAGGTTCCAAGCGTATTGTGCTTGGATGGCGCGTCGTAGGGCGGAAGAGGGGCCCCTCTGGGGATCTGACCCCGGAGACGCGCATAGGGCCGGACACGACGCGCTCACGGCCGGTTCCACGGTCGCATCCCCGCAAGCGGGGCCCCTGCTCCACGTTCCACCGGCCCCCCGGAGCGGGATGCAGCGCCGCAATTGTCCGCGTTCTTACGTGCGCCTTCACGGTCGCATCCCCGGAAACCGGGGCGCGTCGACGGGTGGAAGAGGGGCCCCTCTGGGGATCTGACTCCGAAGACGCGCATGGGATCGGCTTCAACACGACGCGCCATTGATCGGCTCCACGGTCGCATCCCGCAAGCGGGTCCCTGCTCCACGTTCCGCCGATCCCTGCTCCACGTTTCGGCGCACCTCTCCCGAAGGGCGAGGGGAAATGTTCAGTGCGGAAATGGGGTGCTTTCCATTTCCGCAAGGATCGACTGGCGCGGCTCATATCCTGCGCCTGCGCCACCAGATCGCGAGGCCGGTGATCATGAAGGCGAGGGGGGCCGCGATCAGGAAGCTGAAGGCGATGAGATAGAGGGTGACCTGGTCGATGTCGATCGCGCTGTCGACGGCCCCGCGCGGCTGGATCACGATCATCCTGTCGTCGCCGGCGAGCCAATTGACCATGTTGACACCGAGATCGCGGTTGCCGCCGTTGCCGATGAAGGCGTTGGACAGGAAGTTGCCGTTGCCCACCACCACCACGCGCTGCTGCCGGTCGCCGACGGCGCGCTCGAAGGCGCTGGCGATGGTGACCGGCCCCGCGATGTCGCGGCTCTTGTCGCAGCGGCCCTCGAGCTTGCCGGTCTTGACGCAGCCGCGCGGCGCGACCTCGATCAATGGCCGGACCCGCCATTCGTCGTTGTCGATGGCCTCGATCTGGCGCGACTGCGGGTAGAGGGTGATCAAGTTAAAACCATCGGTGATGGCGTGGCGGCCGTACACCGCTGCGACCGCGAGCGCGGGCGAGGCACCGTAGCGGGCGGCCTCGGGATCGGCCACGATGCCCGGTGTCAGCACCAGCCCGAGCATCTCGGCGATCGGCGCGAGACCGCGCAGCGGCTCGGGATCGATCAGCCATAGCAGGTTGCCGCCGCCCGCGACGTAGCGCCGGATTTTCTCGACTTCCGCGGCCAGCAGGTTCACCTGAGGGCTGGCGATGACGAGCAGCGCGGCATTGGCCGGCATTTCCTGGGCGAGCGCGAGATTGACGCCGCTCACCCGGAAGCCCTTGTTCTCGAGCTGGCGTCCGAACTCGCCCAGGTCGTGGTTGGCGGGCCCGTTCAACTTGCGCTCGCCGTGCCCGTCGAGCCACAGCACGAGGCGCTCGGCGCCGCGCGCGAGCCGCAACAGGACGTTGGCGAGCGCCTGCTCGTTGAATTCGGCCAGGCGCTCGGTGCGCCGCTGGTACATCACCACCAGCTCGATCGGCGCGCG
>JBGQGU010000456.1:0-3208 GCA_041497655.1 Gammaproteobacteria bacterium | reverse complement strand
GAGCATGATGCCGGGCCGCACCCAGTCGCAATGGGTCTCGGGGTAGCGCAGGATCGCAGCGGAGTTGGCGAGGCTGCGCGGGAGCGAGCCGTAGCCAGGCAGCCGCTGCAGGCGCTCGATCTGCCAGGCGACGCCACGCGCTTCGTCGGCGTTCGCGAAATGCGTCATCAGCGTGATGTCGCCGACGCGCGTATTGCGCTGCAGCCGTTCCAGCGCATGCGAATATTCGGAGGGAGCAAGCCCGAGCCGGTTCATGCCGGAATTCACCTTGAGCAGGACGTCGAGCTTCGCGCCCCCGGGAAGCCCGTCGAGCGCCGCCACCTGGTCCATGCTGTGCACCACCGTGGCGAGCCGGTGCCCGACCACAACCGGCAGCTCGCGCGGCTCGAAGAAGCCTTCGAGCAGCACGATGCGCTGCCGGAACCCGGTCTCGCGCAACCGCACCGCGTCTTCCAGATCGAGCAGCGCGAAACCGTCGCCGTCCGCCAACGCGGCCGCCGTACGCATCAGGCCGTGCCCGTACGCGTTGGCCTTGACCACCGCCAGGACACGCGAGCGCGGCGCATGGCGGCGCACGACCGCGAGGTTGTGCTTCAGCGCGGCGGTATCGATGGTAGCGAATAGCGGGCGAGCCATGCTCCGATGTTCCAAGTTCAAGGTTCCAAGTTCAAGGTCGGAACCCTCGAATTGCAGCCCACTCCAACCTTGAACCTTGAACCCGAAACCTGGAACGCGGAACCCGGAACATTGAACACGGAATCATTTTCCATCTGCGTTCATCCGCGGTTCCTAATGCTGCCACCCTCCGTTGGCCAGCTTCTTCATCCTGGCGGTGGCGAACTCAACGAACGTGGTCAGCAGCTTCGAGCGGAACTTCTCCTTCGGGTGCACGAACGAAAAGGTGCGAATCAGCCGCGGCTCGAGCGGCACCGCCACCAGCATGCCCAGCTTGCGCTCCTTCATCACTCGCGCGCGCGACATGATGGAGACGCCGAGGCCGGTCTCGACCACGCCTTTGATCGCCTCCGGGCTGCCGAGCTCCATCACGATGTTGAGATCCTCGGGCGCGACCTGGCAGCGCTGCAGATACTGGTCGGTGAACTCGCGAGTACCCGAGCCGAGCTCCCGGCTCACGTACGGCTCGCCCGCGAGCTCGCCCGGCTTCACGCTCGCGGCCTTCGCGAACTTGTGGGCGGGCGCGCAGATCAGCACCAGCTCGTCCTCGCAGCAAACCTCGGTGGTGAGGCCCGGGAGATGGGATGGCGACTCGATCAGGCCCACGTCGAGCGCGTGATCGGCGATGCGATTCTCGATCATCTCGGAGTTGCCGACTGTCAGGTAAGTGTGCACCTGGGGATGCTCCACCTTGAACTCGCCCAGGATGCGGGGCAGGATAAATTCGGCGATGGTCGTGCTCGCCCCCAGCAGCAGCGGTCCGCTCATCGTGCCGGTCAGCTCGCCGACCCGCGTCTCCATTTCCTCGGACAGCGCGAGGATGCGCTCGGCGTAATCCATCACGAGCCGCCCCGCCGGCGTGAGCGCGATCTTGCCATGGCTGCGATCGAAGAGGCGCGCGTTGAATTGCTCCTCGAGCTGCTTCACCTGGAACGTCACCGCAGGCTGCGTCATAAAAAGCTGCTCCGCGGCCTTGGTGAAGCTCAACTGCCTGGCGACGGTGTAGAAAACCTGGAGTCGGCGATCAGCCATTGGAAGCAGTCAGCAGTCAGCAGTCAGCAGTCAGCAGTCAGCAGTCAGCAACAAACAGATGCGCAGATTTCCGCAGTTTGTGCTCAACAGTCGAGGATCGTTCCGAGATGGGGTTGCCCGCTCACCGCGAACTGCTCGCTGCTGACTATTAAGCTTTGATATTCAACCACATTTCGCACGATTTGTGGTATAAAAACGCAGCCGCAACACCCAGAATTCAGGAGGAGAGATGAGGCAGGAAGTGGATAGGGCCCGCAGGCCGGGCGTTTCCACCTCGCTCCTCCCGCTTTTCGCCTGCTGTCCTCCCCTTTTGCCTTTTGCCTTTTGCCTTTTGCCTTGATCTGTTAGCGCCCGCCCGGTCTGCGCATGCCCTTCGGTTTCTACATCATCATGGCGGCGCAGTTCTTTTCCTCGCTCGCCGACAACGCGCTGCTGATCGCCGCGATCGCCTTGCTGATCCAGATGGCGGCGCCGGACTGGATGACGCCGCTGCTCAAGTTCTTCTTCACCGTTTCCTACGTGGTGTTCGCGGCCTTCGTCGGGGCGTTCGCGGACTCGATGCCCAAGGGCCGCGTGATGTTCATCACCAACCTGATCAAGATCGCCGGCGGCCTGTTGCTTTTCTTTTTCGCCTGGCTGCCGGCGCCCGGCGAATCGTTTTACGGCCCGGTGCTGCTCGCCTATAGTGTGGTCGGGCTGGGCGCCGCCGCCTACTCGCCGGCCAAGTACGGCATCCTCACCGAGTACCTGCCGCACCAGAAGCTGGTCATCGCCAACGGCTGGATCGAGGGGCTGACGGTCGCCTCCATCATCCTCGGCACGGTGCTCGGCGGCGTGCTGATCGACCCGGCAGTGTCCGCGCGCCTGCTGGCGATCGACCTGCCGCGCTTCGACACCGGGATCGACTCGCCGCCTGAAGCGGCGATCCTGGTGATCGTCGTCTTCTACGTAATCGCCGCGATCTTCAACCTCTATATTCCCAGGACCGGGGTCGATCACCGCACGCCGAGCAGGAACCCCTTGTTCCTGATTTACGAGTTCTTGCACTGCGTAAAGCTCTTGTGGACCGACAAGCTGGGCCAGATCTCGCTCGCCACCACGTCGCTCTTCTGGGGCGCCGGCGCGACGCTGCAGTTCATCGTCATCAAGTGGGCTGAAACCGCGTTCGGCTACACCCTGTCGCAGGCCACCGTGCTGCAGGGCATCTGCGCGGTGGGCATCGCGGCGGGAGCGATGATCGCCGCCAGGTTCATCTCCCTCGACCGCGCAGTCAACGTGGTCCCGGTCGGCATCGCGATGGGCCTGATCGTGATTGCGATGATCTTCGCGAGGAGCATCGCCGTCGCCATCTCGCTCATGATCCTGATCGGGGCGCTCGCCGGGTTCTTCGTGGTGCCGATGAACGCGCTGCTGCAGCACCGCGGCCACATCCTGATGGGCGCAGGCCATTCGATCGCGGTGCAGAACTTCAACGAGAACCTCTCGATCCTCGTCATGCTCG
>JBGQGU010000455.1:0-3214 GCA_041497655.1 Gammaproteobacteria bacterium | reverse complement strand
GGAGCCCGCCTCCGCGATCTCGGCCGCGACCTTGGCGAGCACGCCGCGCTGGTTGGCTGCCACCAGCTTGATGCTGACCTCGAACGGCTTGCGGGTCTCGGGGTCCCACGACACGTCGAGCACCCGTTCCGGGTCATGGCGGGCCTTGGTGATGACCGAGCAGTCGTGGGTGTGGATCACCATGCCCAGCCCCTTGCTGATGATGCCGATGATGGGATCGCCGGGTATCGGCCGGCAGCATTGAGCGAACTGCACCGCCATGCCTTCTGAGCCGCGGATGACGACGGAGCCCCGGGCCGGCGCCTCGTTTGGACCCGGCTCGCCCCGCGACAGCAGCCGCCGCGCCACCACCGCTGCAAGCCGCTTGCCGAGCCCGATGTCGGCGAGGACCTCCTGGCGCGACTTGACGCCGGCGTCGCGCACGAACTTGTCCCATTGGGCCTCCGTGATGTCGGCGGGCACGGCGCCGAGCGCGGTCAGCGCCTGGTTGAGCAGCCGCTCGCCGAGCTTCGCCGACTCCTGGAAGTGCATGGTCTTGAGGAAGTGACGAATGCGCGAGCGCGCCTTGCCGGTCGCCACGAAGTTGAGCCAGAGCGGGTTGGGCTTGGCATGCGCTGCGGTAATGATCTCGACCCGGTCGCCATTCTTGAGCTCGGTCCTCAACGGCATCAGCTCGTGGTTGATCTTCACCGCGACGCACCGGTTGCCGATGTCGGTGTGCACGGCGTAGGCAAAGTCCACCGCCGTCGCCCCGCGCGGCAGCGACAGGATCTTGCCCTTGGGGGTGAACACGTAGACCTCGTCCGGGAAGAGATCCACCTTGAGGTGCTCGAGGAACTCGACGGAGTCGCCCGACTGGGACTGCATCTCGAGCAGGCTCTGCAGCCATTGGTGGGTCTTTTTTTGCAGATCGGAGAGCGAAGTGTCCGAGTCTTTATAGAGCCAGTGCGAGGCCACGCCCGCCTCCGCGATCTTGTGCATCTCGCGGGTGCGGATCTGCACCTCGATCGGGGTGCCGAAGGGGCCGAACAGCATGGTATGCAGTGACTGGTAGCCGTTCGCCTTGGGGATCGCGACGTAGTCCTTGAATTTGCCGGGGATCGGCTTGTAGAGGCTGTGCAGCGCCCCCAGCGCGACGTAGCAGCCCGGCACGTCGTTGACGACAATGCGGAAACCGTAGACGTCTTGCACCTGCGCGAAGGTGAGGTGCTTCTCGCGCATCTTGCGGTAGATCGAGTAGAGATGCTTCTCGCGTCCCTGTGCCAGCGCCTCCACCCCCGCGCTCTTCAACTTCTTCCTGATCCCGTCGAGCACTTTGCCCACCACCTCCCGGCGGTTGCCGCCGGCCGCCTTCACCGCTTTGGCGAGCACCCGGTAGCGGTCGGGGTAGAGGTGCTTCAACGCGAGATCCTCGAGCTCCTGGTAGATGCTGTTCAACCCGAGGCGATTGGCGATCGGCGCGTAGATCTCGAGCGTCTCGCGCGCGATGCGGCGCTTCTGCTCGGACTCCACCGCGTCGAGCGTGCGCATGTTATGCAGCCGGTCGGCGAGCTTGATCAGGATGACGCGCACGTCGCGCGCCATCGCCAGCAGCATCTTGCGGAAGTTCTCGGCCTGCGCCTCGGCGTGCGACTCGAATTCGATCTTGTCGAGCTTGGACACGCCGTCCACCAGCTCGGCCACCGGTTTTCCGAAGTTGCGCGAGATCTCGGTCTTGGTGACCGAGGTGTCCTCCATCACGTCATGCAGGAGCGCGGCGGTGAGGGCCTGCGTGTCGAGGTGCCATTGGGCGAGGATGTTGGCAACCGCGAGCGGGTGCGAGATGTAGGGCTCGCCCGACTTGCGGAACTGCCCTTCGTGCGCCTGCTCGCTGAAGTGATACGCCGACTGCAGCTGCGAGATGTCCTCCGGCTTGAGGTAGCCGGACCACTCCTTGAAATACGTCGTGGCAGTCTCGGCCATCTGAGCTGTCAGCAGTCAGCTCTCAGCATTCAGCTTGACCCGGGTTCAGCTGACAGCTGTACGCTGATAGCCGATGGCTGGTTCATGTCTGACTCTTGCTGAGGATCTCGGGCCCGTATTTGCCGGCGGCGAGTTCGCGCAGCGCGATCACGGTGGGCTTGTCGCGGCTCGCCTCCATCATGGGCTGCGCGCCATTGGCGATCTGCCGTGCGCGGTAAGTCGCGGCGAGCGACATCTCGAAGCGGTTGGGTATGACCTTCAGGCAATCATCGACGGTAATGCGGGCCACGGGCAGCTCCTGTCACTTGTAGCGGTTGATCAGATTGATGTTACCGGCGAGCTGGCGGGCGAGCTTGAGCCGTTCGGCCCGGATGATGCTGCGCAAATCCTGCGCCGCCCGGTTGAAATCTTCGTTAATGATAACATATTCGTACTCGCTCACGTGGGCGATCTCGTCGCGCGCCGCAGCGAGCCGCCGTGTAACGACTTCCTCGCTGTCCTCGCCGCGGCCCCTCAACCGCGACTCCAGTACCTCGGGCGACGGCGGCAGTATGAAGATGCTCACTACCTGCCGCATCAGGCGGCGCACCTGTTGCGCGCCCTGCCATTCGATTTCCAGCAGCACGTCGCGGCCTTCCGCGCGCTCGCGCTCGATCCATTTCTGGGACGTGCCGTAGCGGTTGCCGTAGATCACCGCGCTCTCCAGGAATTCCCCGGCCTCGAGCATGCGCTCGAACACGGGCGGCGTGACGAAGTGGTAATCGCGGCCGTCGACTTCACCCGGGCGCGCGGCGCGCGTGGTGTACGACACCGACAGCCGCACCTCCGGCTCGGCCTCCAGCAACGCCCGGACCAGGCTGGTCTTGCCGCCGCCGGAGGGGGAACTGATAATGAACAAGATACCGTTCATAGTGTTGAGTTTTGAGTGATGAGTGTTAAGTGGTGAGTTTCAGGGATCAGGATTTCAACTCAAAATTCAAAACTCAAAACTCATCACTCGATGTTCTGGATCTGCTCGCGCATCTGCTCGATGAGGAGCTTCAGTTCGAGCGCGGCCCGGGTCACGCCGAGGTCGACGGACTTGGAGGCAAGGGTGTTCGCCTCGCGGTTGAGTTCCTGCATCAGGAAATCCAGCCTCTTGCCGACCGCGCCGCCGCCGGCGAGCACCCGCTTCAGCTCCGCCACGTGCGCGGCGAGGCGTGACAGCTCCTCGTCCACGTCGATCTTGGTGGCGAACACCGCTACTTCCTGC
>JBGQGU010000454.1:0-3218 GCA_041497655.1 Gammaproteobacteria bacterium | reverse complement strand
GGTGGGGGTGAACACGGCGATGATCCTGCCGGCGCAGGGCATCTGCTTCGCCACCGCGATCGACACGGCGAAGGTGACCATTGCGCAGCTCCTCAGGCACGGGCGCGTGCGGCGCGCGCGTCTCGGCATCGCGGGGCAGAACATCGTGCTGCCTCGGCGCATGGTGCGGCACTACAGGCTCGAGCGCGAAGGAGCGGTGCAGGCCGCCTCGATCGAACGCGGCGGGCCGGCGAGCCGCGCCGGATTCGAGCAGGGCGACATCATCGTCGACTTCGCCGGTCAAACGGTCGCCGGCTTCGACGACCTGCATCGCCTGTTGACCGAGGAAAAGCTTGGAAGGCGCGTGCCGGTCACCGTGCTGCGCCGCGGCAGGCGGCTGGTCCTCGAAATCCACCCTGAAGAATCCTGATGGATAATATGCGAAGGGAAGTCCTATGTTGACCGTCAGAAAAGCGGGGGAGCGCGGCCACGCCAACCATGGCTGGCTCGACACCTGGCACACCTTTTCATTCGCCGACTATCACGACCCGCGCGAGATGGGCTTCGGCGCGCTGCGCGTCATCAACGACGACAAGGTCGAGCCGGGCCAGGGCTTCGGCATGCACGGCCACCGCGACATGGAGATCATCACCTACGTCCTGGAAGGCGCGCTCGAGCACAAGGACAGCATGGGCAACGGCTCAATTATCCGGCCGGGCAACGTGCAGCGCATGAGCGCGGGCACCGGCGTGCGCCACAGCGAGTTCAATCCCTCGCCCGACGAACGCGTGCACTTGCTGCAGATCTGGATCGAGCCGAAGATCACGGGTGTGCGCCCGAGCTACGAGGAAAAGCTGTTCGGCCCGGCCGAGAAGAAAGGGCAGCGACGCCTGATCGCCTCGCCCGACGGGCGCGAGGGCTCGGTGACGATCCACCAGGACGCATACGTCTACGCCTCGATTCTCGACGGCAAGGATGCGGTGACGCACCGGCTCGCCCCGGGGCGGCGCGCCTACGTGCACATCGCGCGCGGCGCGGTGGATGTAAACGGCACGCTGCTCAAGGGCGGTGATGGCGCCAAGATCACCGGCGAGAGCGTGCTCGAGTTCAATGGGGCGAAGCAGGCCGAATTGCTGCTCTTCGATCTCCCCTGACGGGCATGAGCACCAGCCGCCACATCGAAAGATGCCTGGCTCACGCCGATCCTTTCGCGCCGGCGAATCGCTCGACGAGGAAGACCACGAACGCGCTCGCCAAAGCGCTCGCGCGCGACCGTGGCGGCGTAGAGGGCGCGCAGCGCTTGGGTGTGTAATGGGCTATCTCGAACAGGGGGTGTGGCACAAGGACTGGTCGGGGCGGCACGACCCGCGCGGCAATTACTTGCGCCAGGAGAGCCGGTTCCGGGGTCGTGTGACCCGGGACGGCTCGAGCGGCTATCGCGCGATGCCCGGCCGCTATCACCTCTACGTGTCTCTGGCGTGTCCCTGGGCGCATCGTACGCTGATCTTCCGGGCACTGAAGGGACTCGACAACGCGATCTCGGTTTCGATCGTCGACCCGCTGATGCGCGACGACGGCTGGGCATTCAGCGATTTCCCCGGCTGCGTGCCCGACACCGTGAACGGCGCGCGCTACCTTCGCGAGGTGTATACGAAAGCTGACCCGCGCTATTCGGGACGGGTTACCGTGCCGGTGTTGTGGGACAGGGAGACCGGCACGATCGTGAACAACGAATCGTCCGAGATCATCCGCATGCTGAACAGCGGGTTCGAGGACATTGCTCGCCTGCACGAGGACTACTATCCGCAGCCGCTGCGCGCCGAGATCGACGCGGTCAACCGGCTGGTCTACAAGAACATCAACAACGGCGTGTACCGTTGCGGCTTCGCCACGACGCAGGAGGCGTACGAAGGCGCGTTCGATGCGCTGTTTTCCGCCCTGGATGAACTGGAGGCACGTCTCGATCGCTCGCGCTACCTGGCGGGAGACCGAATGACCGAGGCCGACTGGCGGTTGTTCCCGACGCTCGTGCGCTTCGACGCGGTGTACTACGGGCACTTCAAGTGCAATCTGCGCAGGCTCGGCGATTATCCGAACCTGTCAAACTACGTGCGGGATCTCTACCAGGTGCCCGGCGTCGCGGAGACGGTGAACATGGCCCACATCAAGCGCCACTACTACGCCAGCCACCGCCACATCAATCCGACCGGCATCGTGCCCAAGGGGCCTGAGGTTGATTTCCTGGCGCCGCACGATCGCTCGCGCAAGTTTCAGCGCAGCGCACGGAGGGCTTCATGACAGGCCCCCGCTGGCCGGCGCTGTTCGTTTCCCACGGTTCGCCGACGTTGCCGCTCGAGAAAAGCGCGGCAACGGAATTCCTGCGCCAGCTCGGACCTTCGCTCGGGCGGCCCGAGGCGATCCTGGTGGTTTCAGCGCACTGGGATACCGCGCGGCCGGCCGTGAGCGCGGCCGAGCATCCGGAAACGATATACGACTTTTACGGCTTTCCGCCCGAGCTCTACCGGCTGCGCTACCCCGCTCCGGGCGCCCCCGGGCTGGCAAAGCGCGCCGCCGGGCTGCTCGCGGATGCCGGCATGCAGCCGCAGGTTGACCCGCAGCGCGGACTCGACCACGGAGCCTGGACTTCGCTCATGCTGATGTACCCGCAAGCGGATATCCCGGTGACGCAGCTCTCGATCCAGTCGCGGCTCGGCCCGGCGCATCACGTTCGCCTGGGCGAGGCGCTGCGACCGCTGCGAGACGAGGGAGTGCTGATATTCACGTCCGGGGGCGCGACGCACAACCTGCGAGAGCTGAGCTACCAGCGGGGCAACCCGGTGCCGCAGCCGTGGGTCGTCGAGTTCAACGAGTGGCTGGCCCGCGCGGTCCTGTCGCAGAACACCGGCGATCTCGTCGGCTACCGCGACAAAGCGCCGCACGCGGTGCGCAACCATCCCACCGACGAGCACCTGATCCCGCTGTTCGTCGCCCTCGGCGCGGGCGGTCCCGGCGCCGCCGCGCAGCGCCTTCATTCGAGCATATCGTCCGGCGTGATCAGCATGGACGCATACAGATTCGACTGAGCAATGAGCTGTCAGCCGCCATCCGTCAGCTTGAACCTTATTAACCACGTCTGGCCTTACGCCGATAGCTGATAGCTCATAGCTGATAGCTGATAGGAGGCGCCCATTGGAGGAGATGACCCGGCTACTGGCGCAATACGGCCTCGCGCTCGTATT
>JBGQGU010000453.1:0-3230 GCA_041497655.1 Gammaproteobacteria bacterium | reverse complement strand
TTTGTTATCATTACCATCATGTTTTCCTTATGATCAGAAAGGGCTCCCGGTGCATTTCACCTTGCGTCAACTCCAGGTGTTTGACGCGGTCGCGCGCCACCTGAGCTTCTCGCGCGCGGCGCGCGAGCTGCATCTCACCCAACCTGCGGTGTCGATGCAGGTCAAGCTGCTCGAGGGGCAGGCCGGCCTGCCGCTGTTCGAGCAGCTGGGCAAGCGCCTCTATCTGACCGAGGCCGGTCGCGCGCTGCGCCACCAGACCCACGCGATCCAGCGCCAGATCGAGGAGACGTCGCAGACGCTTGCGGCGCTGAAGGGCGTCAATCAGGGAACGCTGGACATCACTCTCATCAGCACGGCGAAGTACTTCGCGCCGAGGTACCTGGCCCGCTTCTGCGCGCCGTATCCGGGCGTGAATCTGAAGCTCACCGTGTGCAACCGCGCCGGACTGCTGCAAAGATTGATGGACAACGAGACGGATCTTGCGATCATGGGGCACCCCCCGGAGGGTCTGGACATTGTCGCCGAAGCCTTTGCCCGCAATCCCCACGCGATCATCGCGCCCCCCGCTCACCTGCTGGCGCGCGCGCGCCGCATCCCGTGGCGGCGTCTCGCGAGCGAAAACTTCCTCATCCGCGAGCCGGGCTCCGGCACGCGCCTGCTCATGGAGCGCGTCTTCCGCGGTCACGGCATGAGCGTGAACGCGACGATGGAGATCAGCAGCGACGAGACCATCAAGCAGGCGGCGATGGCCGGAATGGGGATTGCTTTTCTCTCGCTGAACACTGTGGAACTCGAGCGACAGACCGGGCACCTCGTCGTGCTCGACGTCATCGGCATGCCGGTGATGCGGGATTGGTACATCGTGCACCGCAAGGACAAGCGCCTGCCTCCGGTGGCAAGCGCCTTCCGGGAATTCCTGTTGTCGCATATCGATAAGGCGCCGGGGCGCGCTCCCGTTCAACGTCGTGACGGGGGGCGTCAAGCCCGCGGTCCGGAACCATCCGCTCAGCGCGCCGCCGCCGCACCAGCGGCTGGCGGGGCGACGCCTGCGCGACCGACGGGCGCGGTCGCGGTGATCACCCGATGAGCCGCTTCTTCATGGCCACGCGCGTGGGCGACGTTCCTCCCGGCGGGATGAAGCGGGTGGATATCGGCGCCCGGCGCATCCTGCTCGCAAACGTCGACGGGCGGTTCTACGCCGTCGACGACACCTGCACGCACGAAGACGCGTCGCTCTCGAGCGGCGCGTTGCAGGGCGAATGGGTGAAGTGCCCGCTGCACGGAAGCCGCTTCAATGTCCGCACCGGCGAAGTCGTGGAGGAACCGGCGAGCGAGAAGCTCGCGAGCTATCCGGTACGCATCGAGGCCGACGAGGTGTGGATCGGGACGCCATCATGAGCGACACGCAGCCGACAAATCCCGATGCCGCCTTGATGCGCTCGATCATCCAGCGCATCGCGACCGGCCCGGAGCTGAGCAAGAACATCGCGCGCGAGGAGGCGCGCGCGGCCATGCGGCTCGTGCTCGAGGGCCGGGCCGATCCGGTGCAGGCCGGCGTATTTCTCATCGCGCTGCGCATGAAGCGCGAGACCGACGACGAGAACCTCGGCGTGCTCGACGCCATCCGCGACGTCACCTGCAGCGCCACCGCGGACGTGGACGAGGTCATGGACGTCGCCGACCCGTACGATGGCTACTCCCGCACCCTGCCGGCGGCGCCGTTCCTCCCCGCCGTGCTCGCCGCCTGCGGGTTGCCCGCGGTATCGCATGGTGTCGCGCGCATGGGCCCGAAGTACGGCGTCACGCATCGCCAGGTGTTGCGCGCGGCGGGTGCAGCGGTGGATCTGCCGGTCGCGGACGCCGCGGCGCGCGTGGCCGATCCGCGCATCGGCTGGGCGTACGTCGATCAACGGATGTTTTGCCCGAAACTCCACGACCTCGCGCGGCTGCGCGCGCTGATCGTCAAGCGCCCGGCGATCACGACGGTCGAGGTCCTGGCCCAGCCGGTCCGCGGCCGTCGCCGGACGCACCTCGTCACCGGCTTCGTGCACAAGCCCTATCCACGCATTTACGCGCTGCTGGCGCGCGCGGCGGGATTCGACTCGGCGTTGATCGTGCGCGGCATGGAGGGGGGCGTGATTCCGTCGCTGCGGGCGAGCGGCAAGGTGTTCTATTTCCAGGATCGCGGCGCGGAACAGGAGCTCGACCTCGTGCCGGCGGACTTCGGCATCGAGTCGCTGCGCGCAGCGCCGTTGCCCGCCGCCGAGGGCGACGCGGGCGAAGGTCAGCACCCGCCCCTCGATACCGAGGCCGCGGCCGAAGCGGCGGCGGCGGCCGGTCTCGCGGCATTGAACGGCACTCCGGGCCCGGTGCGCGACGGCCTCGCGTGCGCCGCGGCGCTCTGTCTCAAGCACGTCGGTCGTTTTGAGACGCTCCGCGCCGCCGCGGACGCCGTGCGCGCGGCGCTCGATAGCGGCGCGGCGCGCGCCCGCTTTCAGAGCAACCGTTGAAAGGAGGTTCCTGTGTTCGAACCGATCACGATCCCCTTCGGGGCCAAGATGCTGTTCAACACGCTCAGGCTCAAGCCCGGCGTGAAGATGGAGGACGTGGAGCTCGCGCTCGGCGAGATGTGCAACGTGGTCAAGAACACCTACGGTGGCGACAAGGGCGGCTTCATCGCCGGGCAGGCATTCAAGTTCTCGGGTTTCGTCTCCGACGAGGGAACGCTCGCCGCGGTGCGGCGGGCCGACGACCATATCGCCATCGTCACCTACTGGCGCTCGTTCGAGGAACACGAGCGCTCGCACGCCGATGCGGTGTTCCGGGCCAAGTTCGCGGCCGTGGCCGAGATGTGCTCCGACAGCAGGGAACTCGGCTACGACCTGCTCTGGCAGGGCGAACCCGAAGGCGGCGGTCAGTAGCCATCTCAAAAAAAAGTTTTAGCCACGGAAACACACGGAAACACACAGAAATAATTAAATGATTACGGGGACTCTAAGGGGGTCAGGCTATTGTCCGTGTCATTCCGTGTGATTCTGTGGCTATTCTTGAAACCGGTTCTAGCGCCCCATCGCGCGCGGCACGATCGCGCGAATTGATCCAAATCAATGCCGGCGGTGCGCGGGAGACGAGAATTCATGATCTCGGACACCCGTGGGTCGCAGCCGTGGTGAGCCGCTTCGCCCGATCCTGCGGCATGAGGCAAGAACCGCCATGACAGTGCTGGGTCT